>JADLBG010000407.1 GCA_020847895.1 Bryobacterales bacterium | reverse complement strand
TACTCGTACGGTATCCGAAGGGCGTCCATGATGCCCTTCATATAACCGAATGCCAGCATCTGACCCTGCATCGCGTATCCCGGAACATCATTCGGCTCTCCTTCGAGCGTCGGCGCGTGATCCGGCCGCATCGGACCGCGGAAGCCGGCCTCGTGGTAAATCTGGAGCATCCGCGCCATATCCGTCGGACCATTATCGTGAAAAGTTTCACGAAAATAACCTGGCTTCGCGACAACATCACGAAAATGCACAAAGAAAATTTTCTTTTGCGCGCACCACTCCTTGGCCAAGGCTTCGATATCCTCGCCCATGGCAAGAAAATTTGCCTGGCAGAAAGTTATACCGTTCAGCGGACTAGGGACCAAGTCCATGATCCTACGGTAATTGCGGGCATTGACCACGATGCGGGCAATGCCGCGCAACGGGCTCAGCGGGGGGTCGTCAGGATGGAGCGCCATCTGAATGTTGTACTTCTCCGCCACCGGCATCACTTCCTTGAGAAAATAGGCGATGTTATCCCATATTCGTTGTTCGCTAACCTCGCCCCATTGTGTGAGACCCTGGGCGAGAGCGACCTTGTTGTCGAATTCCGACGTTAGAGCTCCCCCTCGCTCCGGCAGGTCCACGCGGGTGCGGTAGGGGCCCAGGCCAGGCATGAAGTTGTAGCATATCATCGGAATGCCAACGCGAGCCAGCGCGGCGATGACGGCTTTGTAGTTTTCGATTTCCTCCTCCCGCCCGGGCAAACCGAGCTTGATTTTTTCGGCCGGCACTGGATGACTCTCCACCCCGAGGATGGCAAGATCGGACTTTGCGAAATCACTCTTGATTTTAGTGAGCGCCTCGAGATAGTCTTCGCGGCGAATCTTACTCAATGTCTGGATGACACTGGGAATTGCATATCTCACTCCGACTTGGCGGGTCAATCGATGGCGGGTGACGGCTTCGGGCAACAAGTGATGAGCCAATTGAATGCCAGGTTTGCCGAGCGCCGGCGTCCTGAGGGGGGTGGCAGATGCCCCGCCGACTCCCACTCCACACACTGCGGCCGACAAGGTCCCCTTCACATAATTGCGGCGAGTGATTCGCTTCATCCGAACGACTCCTTCTTGTGCCTGAGTGTTACCAGCACATGCACAACACAATACTAGAACACATCGGACATGTCAACGGGTACGTGATGACGGCTGTTGTGCTTGCCTGAACGGCGAAACTATGGTGTACTGTGTAGTGTACAACTTCAATACATTAGACGACAATTGTGAAGGCGAAGCCGTTTACCACCCGCAGTATCTCATTCAGCGAACTAGGGCCTCCGCGCTATGAACAACTAGCTCAAGCCATAGAAGCGGCGATTCGAGAAGGCCGTCTCAGCCCCGGAGAACGGATTCCTCCGGTGCGAGAATTGGCGGAAGATCTCGGTGTAAGCGTGACCACGGTCACCTCCGCATTCGACGTCCTCAGCACGCGCAAACTGATCCGAGCGGAGGTGGGCCGCGGCACTTTTGTCGCGGAACCCGCCATCCCCGTAAACGCCCATCGCGCCGCGGAAACGACAAAGGCGGTCTCACGAGGGAGATCATCTCCGTGGAGAAGACGCTCTTTGATGATATTCGGAGCGCGACTGCGATCGCTGAACCCCAGTGCGCTCGATTGCAGCACGGGACGCCCTGATGTGACGCTGCTGCCGCTCGGCATACTACGGCGCGCATGGAAATCGGTAATCGACAGCATCTCCGCTGACGAGTTGCAGTATGCGGGTCCCGAAGTGATCGACCCGCTGGCGCGGGTGATGGCCCGCATTTTGCAGCGAGACGGGATCGAGGCGAGGACCGATGATCTGTTGATCGGTTCCTCAGCCCAACAATGGATGATGCTATCGCTCGAAGCGGGAGGCGAATTGCGCGGTTGGGAAAAGCCCGTCGTGGCGGTAGAGGAACCAGGATACCCGACCATCATGGATGCGTTTGAACGGGCCGGCGCCCGGTTGGTTGGGGTCGAGGTTGACCAGGAGGGAGCCGTGCCGGAGTCCCTCCATTCGGCGTTGTGCGCAGGCGCCAAGATGGCGCTTCTGACACCCGCCGCTCACAATCCGACCGGCGCGTCGTGGTCTGTGCGCCGGCGTTCGGAACTCGCGGCGGTCGTGGCGGATCATTCCGATGTAATCGTCGTGGAAGATGACCAGTTTGCCGACATCGCCGGCACGCGTCCCGGATCGCTGCTGAATGAAGAAGCGGTCTGCGATCGTGTCATCTATATCCGCTCATTCTCGAAATCGATCGCACCGGATTTGCGCGTTGCCGCGGCAGTGGCAAGGCCACGGCTGCGCGCAATGCTCGTGGAATCGAAGAGTTTCTCCGACGGATGGACGTCTCGACTGCTGCAGAGGGTACTGGCGGCAACGCTTTCCGATGAAGAACTACCGATCCTGCTCCAACAGGCCCAAGAGGCTTACGCCCAGCGGCGCCAGCAGGCGGCAGGGGCTCTTAACACGGCACTAGATGCCTACGGGGGTAGAGCTTGGCGCGGGTCTGACGGCCTGAACCTGTGGGTTCATCTGCCGCCGGGGATGGATGCAACGGAAGTGGCGGAACGGGCGGCGGGCGCCGGAGTGCGAGTGGCGCCCGGCGAGCCGTTCTTTATTCGTCCCGGTCATAGCGACGTTTTACGCCTGAACGCGGGCTCGGTTCCGGCCGAGAAGGCTTCCGGCGCCGGACGCATCACCGCAGCGGCCGCCTCGGTCTTTCGTTCGAAAGATCATAGCTGGATCCATGTCTGAGGAGCAAAAGCGCAAGACGGCCGTTGTCACAGGCAGCCTGGACACGAAAGGGATAGAGATCGAGTTCGTGGCAGATCTTCTACGCCAAAGCGGGCTGGACGTTCTCGTGATCGATTTCGGCGTGCTGGGAGACCCACCCTACGTGCCGCAGATTTCAAGCACGGAAGTGGCCCAAGCCGGTGGAGGCAGTCTCGAACAATTGCGGCGCAGACGGGAGAAGACGGAAGCCATGCGCGTGATGCGGGCAGGACTCAGCCGCATCATCCAAGACCTGTTCGCCACAGACCGGCTGGACGGAATCCTCAGCATGGGTGGATCCGGAGGAACTGTGATTGCTTCGGCGGCAATGCGACAACTGCCGGTCGGCCTGCCCAAAGTGCTTGTCTCCACCATAGGGTCGGGAGACGTATCTCCTTACGTCGGTGCCCGCGACATTGTGATCATCCCCTCCGTGGTGGACGTGGCAGGCATCAATCGCATTAGCCGCATGGTATATACGAATGCCGCGGCGGCTCTTACGGGCATGATGCTCGCGCCTCGGCCGGAGGCCGCCGGCGACCGGCCAGTGATCTCGGCTTCGATGTTCGGCAATACCACTGCCTGTGTGGACCGTGCGCGCGCGCAGTTAGAGGCCCATGGATATGAAGTGTTGGTATTCCACGCCACGGGTGGCGGCGGCAAGACGATGCAAAACCTGATCGCCGACGGGCTCATTGCCGGCGTCCTCGACATTACGACCACGGAACTCGCGGACGAAGTATGCGGCGGCGTGTTCAGTGCCGGCGTCGAACGAGTTCGCTTGGGCGCCACGGTTCAGACACCGGTAGTGCTCGCGCCGGGGTGTGTCGACATGTGTAATTTCTGGGCACGTGATCAGGTACCGGAAAGATACAAGCATCGGCTTCTCTACGAATGGAACCCCAACGTCACGCTGATGCGTACGAGTGTCGAGGAGAACCGCCATATCGGCGCGATGTTGGCCGAAACTGCTAATTTGTGCGCCGGCCCGGTGGCGATTCTTCTCCCTTTGGGGGGCGTCTCCATGTTGGACTGCCCGCGCGGGGCGTTTTGGGATCCAGAGGCAAACCGAGCTTGCTTCGAGACGCTGAGAAGGACTCTGCGTCCCGGCCTTTCGGTGATGGAAGTCGACTGTAACATCAATGATCCTGAATTTGCGGATCGGGCCGCACGGACGCTGCTTTGGATGCTGGACACACAACGTGGAGAATGATTCATGACTTATGCCAAACAGGAATGCATCTGCCGATTGCAGCAGACCATCGATGCCGGCAAGCCTATTCTCGGCGCGGGCGCCGGCACGGGCATTAGCGCCAAATGCGCCGAAGCCGGCGGAGCGGACCTGATTGTAATTTACAACTCGGGTCGCTTTCGCATGGCGGGACGAGGCTCATTGGCCGGCCTAATGCCGTATGGAGACGCCAACCAAATTGTCGTGGAGATGGCGCGAGAAGTACTTCCGGTCGTCAAGCACACACCCGTACTGGCCGGCGTTTGCGGCACGGATCCGTTCCGTCTGATGGACGTCTTTCTCCGCCAGTTGAAGGAAATGGGTTTCGCCGGGATACAGAACTTCCCCACGGTGGGCCTGATCGACGGTATCTTCCGCGCAAACCTGGAAGAGACCGGCATGGGCTATGACCTCGAGGTTGACTTGATCGCCCGTGCCTCGGACATGGATCTATTAACCGCTCCTTATGTCTTTAGCAGAGAGGATGCTTACAAAATGGCACATGCCGGCGCGGATATCCTGGTGGCGCACGTCGGCCTCACCACCAAAGGAGGCATCGGCGCCAAGACATCACTCTCGTTGGACGAAGCCATCGAACTCGTACAGCAGGTTGCCGACGCAGGGAAGTCCGTCCGTCCCGGCATTTTCGTGATTTGTCACGGCGGGCCGATTTCAGAGCCTGACGACGCTGCCTACGTGCTGAGCCATACCCGCGGCGTCAGCGGCTTTTTCGGCGCCTCCTCGATTGAACGACTGCCGACCGAGGTTGCAATCACACGACAGGTGGAACGGTTTCGAGAAACCGTACTGCCGGCCCCTGTCCGGACCCAGTAGCGGGCGCTCCGGAATTGTATTGAGCAACCGGGCACCCGGCGTTGCGAGAACCTTGACAGCGGTCCTAATGTTCCGGTACTTTGGCAGTACATGAAACCGTACCGTTCTCTTACACGGCGATCTCTCCTCGCCGGAACTACGATTGCAGCCGTCCGCGCCGACCCGAGTGATCGCATACGACTACTGGTTCTTACGGGAGGCCATGGGTTTGAGGAGGAAGAGTTTTTCAAGGTCTTCCGTGACATGAGGCAGATCAGCTATACCCACGTCGAATTCAAGAAGGATGCTGAATCCAAGTTGACTCCGGAAGCGACGTCGGAATACGACGCCATGCTGTTCTATGACATGCACCAGGACCCCGAGCCACACTGGAATTCCTGGATGCAGTTGTTGCAGAAGGGGATGCCGAGCGTGTTCCTACACCACGCGCTGGGTTCCTACGCGAGGGTGCCTGCATACCTCGACATCGTCGGAGGACGCGCCCGCTTCACATTGAAGCCAATCCCGGGTGAGATCAGCACCTTTTTTGCACACGAGCAGGACATGCGAATCCGGATCGCCGACCCATCCCACCCAATCACCGAGGGGATGGAGGATTTCAACATTCACGACGAGTGCTACCGTGGCTACTACGTCCGTCCCGACACCCATATTCTGCTGACCACCGAACACCCGAAGAACAACCATGAAGTAGCGTGGACCAACCGGTACGGGAATTCGGCCATTGTGTACCTGGAACTCGGCCACGACAGCAGTGCATATAAGAACCCGAACTTTCGGACGTTGATCGAACGCAGCATTCGCTGGACGATCCAGGCCACTGGGGGATCCCAAAGGCCTGCCTAGCGGGAGTTTATTAAAACGAGAAGTGGACGAGCCGCAGGTTGTTTTGGATCAGTCGAATAGGAGACTTCGTCCGTATATACGACGGGGTTCAGGTCAGAACCGGAAGAGCCCGCAATGAACG
>JADLBG010000406.1 GCA_020847895.1 Bryobacterales bacterium | reverse complement strand
CTCACTGCCGTGCTACTATAGTCTCTGGCCCCGGCCATGTTCTTGCACCTATGGTAATTCTGCTTACTATTATCCACGTCATCGTCTGCTTCTTCCTTGCCATCGTTGTTTTGCTCCAGAGCGGCAAAGCTGCCGACTTGGCCGGAGCTTTCGGTGGAATGGGTTCGCAGACCGCCTTCGGCCCGCGGGGTGCGGCGACGGTCCTTTCCAAAGCCACCACGATTGCGGCGGCGGTTTTCATGCTGACTTCTCTCACTCTCTCCGTGCTCGCCACACGGGCTGGGCGCACCGGTTCCACGGTGCTTGAAAAGCATGCCCCGGTTTCGGTTCCGAAACCCACGACACCGCCGGGCAGCGTGCCGATCAACATTCAGACGCCGGGCGGCGGCGCCACGGTGAACGTCCCGGCGGCTCCCCCCGCCGAGCAAAAGGCCCCGCCGGCAGCCCCGGCGAAGAAGTAAACTGGAAAGAAGTAAACTAAAAGTTTGGCCACGCGGAGGTGGCGGAATTGGCAGACGCACTAGCTTGAGGTGCTAGCGGGAGTAATCTCGTGGGGGTTCAAGTCCCCCTCTCCGCACCAAGTATCTGGCCGTCGTATCAAACAGATACGGCGGCCTTTTCCGTCTGTGCCGATAGAGACGCGAAAGTCCACCGCCTCAGGTTACGGGTGATCCCAGGTGAGGGGCATGGGCACAGTGGCATCGGCCAGACCGGGCCGGGGTAAATTGACGATGGCGGACCGGCAAATCAGCCACCAGCTTTCTTATTGTCCAATTCGCGGAAGAGCCAGGTTCTGGCCACGCGCCAGTCGCGAGTCACGGTCTCTTCCGAGATCTCCAGGACTTCGGCAGTTTCTTCCACGCTGAGACCAGCGAAGAATCGCAACTCGATCACTCGGCTCGCCCGTTCATCGACTTTGGCAAGTTCGGTAAGCGCTTCATCCAAAGCTTCCACCTCAACGCCGCGCGCCCTGCTTCCGAGCAGCATTTCATCGAGCGGGACGAGCACCTGTCCTCCACCCCGCTTGGCGTACCGCCGCCTGCGGGCGTGATCCACAAGAATCTGCCGGATAATCCTGGAGCACAGGGCGAAGAAATGGGCACGATTCCGGCAGCGAATGCCGCGGGCATTGACCAGCTTCAAGTACGCCTCATGGACGAGAGTGCCGGACGATGGCAGGATGCCCCCAGGCGATTGACGTAGGGCACGCCGGGCGATTCCCCGGAGGTCCTCGTAGACCAGCGGAAGCACGCCACTCAAGGCAGCCTCATCCCCTCTGAGCCAGGCTACCAGCAGGCCGCTGATGTCCGAGGGTGATTCTGCCGTCATTCGGGAGGTAGTTTACCACAAAGATTTCGCGTCTTCGTGACGGTTTTGCGATCGTTTTCTCGTGATTCAGGTCAGCACCGTAATGCGGTGATTGAAACGGAGGATACGATGAACGGAAGTTGGAGAATTATCGCCGCGGCCACAGTGGTTGCGGCAAGCATTGCATCGGGTTTCGGTCAAGCCGTCGAGCAACCGGTCATTCTGGTCATCGACACGGAAGATATGACGTTGTATCGAGGCGATGTGACCGATGCGGCAAGGCTGGCGCGGGATGCTGGAGTGACGGCGCCCGGATCTGCCAGAACGTTCCAGATCAGTTATAACTTCGCCGATATCGTTGCCATTAATGGGAAGCCCGCCAAAGGCCTGAACTCGACATTTGCCGGAACTCTGCTGTTGAGCACGAATCCACAGTCCGGGCAGATGATCGCGGACTTCAACGGGGGCGCCCCAATCCTTGCGGACTGGCAGATACTGGGCACCGACGGGACCTGGGTTGGGAGTCTCTGGGGGCGTGGCGCAGCGCCTCCTGGCAAGGGCTATGCGATTTTGGGCGGGCAGGGAGCCTTTTTCGGGGCATCCGGGGAACTACGAGCTTCCGGGATGACGAAACCATCGCGATCGGCTTCGGTCGCTGAAGATCCGGCCAACCGGCGTGTCCACGGCGGTGGAAAGGTTCAATTCACTTTCTACCTATACCCGAAGTACCGCCCTTCGGTGGATATCACCCCCACTGGGCCGTCCGTTTTCCACGCCGATTTCTCGCCGGTAACGGCCGCCACCCCGGCACGCGCGGGCGAAGTCCTGATTGCCGCGGCAAGGAATCTCGGCCCTACCCGCCCCGACCTGCTTCCGCCGGGGAGCCAGCCATTTAAGGCCGAACCCGTGGAGGTGGTAAACTCGCCAGTCGCGGTGACGATCAACGGGCGCGACAGCGAGGTGATCAATGCTGTCGGCTGGCCGGGAACATCTGATCTGTACCGCGTGGACTTCCGCGTCCCCTCGGGAATCGCGCCCGGGCAGGCAAATATACAACTCACCGCAGCCTGGATTCCGGGCCCGGAAGTGAAGATCCCGGTGCAGTAGCGCGAATACCCGGCATTTGGGTTTGACACTATGAAAATAGGGCGTTACGCTTCTTTCAGTCCAGGAGCAGCGGACATGGTGATTGAGCGGTGGCTTCAGATCAAGAGGCTGTTTGACGCCGCGCACGACCAGGAGGCCGGGGAGCGAGCACGTTTTCTTGACCAGGCGTGCGGACCCGATCTGGAACTCCGCCGCGAGGTGGAGTCACTGCTCGCATGTGAAGATTCCGCTGCCGGCTTCCTCGAATCGGAGGAGATAGGCGCCGCGGCTGTGCCAAAAGCCGCCGAGCCCGCTCCGGAGGGTGAACGAATCGGACCCTACACCATCCTGGAGCAACTCGGCGCCGGCGGAATGGGTTTGGTTTATAAAGCTTACGACAACCGCCTGGAACGCCAGGTTGCCGTCAAGTTTCTCGCGCGAGCCATCACGGGTGATCCCGCGGCCCAGCAACGGTTCGAGCGCGAGGCCCGCTCGGCTTCGGCGCTGAACCATCCGAACATTTGCACCGTGCACGACGTGGGAGAGTTCCAGGGCCGCTCCTTCATCGTGATGGAATTGCTCGAAGGTCAGCCGCTGAAGGAGCGGCTGGCCGGACAGCCGGTTCCGCTCGGCGAGTTCGCCTCAGTCAGTTCGCAGGTCTGTGCCGCTCTCGCGGCGGCGCACGCCAAGGGCATCGTGCACAGAGACGTGAACCCGGCCAATATATTCCTCACGCGGAGCGGGCAAGTAAAGATCCTGGATTTTGGCTTGGCCAAACGAGGCTTCGAGCCGAATGGCGTGTCCGGTTCAGCCGGCGGTTCCACCGCGCCCACCAGCGGCGCCACCCTTACCGCCAGCGGGACGATTATGGGAACTCTCGCTTACATGTCGCCGGAACAGGTCCTGGACGAGAACGTGGACGAGCGCAGCGACATCTTCTCCCTGGGAGTCGTGCTCTACGAGATGGCCGCCGGGCGTCTTCCCTTCCGCGGGAAGACGGCAGCCGGCATCCTGGGCGCGATCCTTACGGAGGAGCCCCCGAAACCTTCCGCCATAGATCCCGCAATCCCCGACAGGTTGGAGCGGGTGATTTTGAAGGCTCTCGAAAAAGACCGGGAAGACCGCTATCAATCCGTCGCGAGCCTGGCAGGGGAACTCGATGAGTGGCAACGATCGGAAGCAGGCGCTGCCCGATGGCGCGTTCTCCGGAATCCCAGATTTGCGGCGCCGCTCCTGCTTGTGCTTGCGGCGGTGCTCGCCGTTGGGATTCGCTCCACCATCCGGAGCCGTCGCGCCCACTGGGCTCGCAACGCCGCGCTGCCCGAAATCGCCCGGCTGGTAAACAAAGAGGATTTCGATCCCGCGTTCCGGCTGGCGCGTCGGGCGGAGAGCTATCTCGCCGGAGACCCGGAGTTCTCGCGGTTGCGGAGCCACTTTCAGATCGTGCAGCCCATCCACACCGAACCGCCGGGCGCGGACGTTTACGTCAAGGGCTACCTCAACGTCGACGCAAGTTGGGTTTACCTGGGCAAGTCGCCGATTCAGAGCGCGCAATTTCCCAACAGGAACACTCGCTGGAAGGCTACGAAGGAGGGACATGAGCCGGCGGAAGCGGCCATCGTCTCCTACATTGGTCTCGACCACCCGGGCTTCAAGCTGCGCCGGATAGGCGCCGCTCCGCCCGGCATGGTCGGAATACCGGGTGGCGGCGTCCAGGTTCGCGGCCTCCCGGAAGTGCAACTGAAGGAATATTGGCTCGATAAATACGAAGTGACCAACCGGCAATTCCAGGAGTTCGTCGATCGGGGCGGGTACCGGGACCGGCGCTATTGGAAGCACGCCTTTGTCAAAGACGGCCGCGTCCTTTCATGGGAGGAGGCCATGGCGAAGTTTTGCGACCGGACGGGCCAGCAAGGACCTTCGACATGGGTGTTCGGACACTATCCGGTTGGACAAGAGGACTTTCCGGTAAGCGGCGTGAGCTGGTACGAAGCGGCAGCCTACGCGGAGTTTACCGGAAAGCGGCTGCCGACCTTCTATCATTGGACAGCGGCGGTTGGCAAGCCCTCGTACGCAGACATCGTACGGCTCAGCAACTTCAGCGGAAAAGGCCCGGCCCCGGTGGGCAGCCACCAGGGTCTCAGCCGGTATGGCAACTATGATATGGGCGGGAACGTGCGCGAGTGGTGCTGGAACGAAGCAGGCGGGACATCGCAGGAACGAAGATACATTCTGGGCGGGTCCTGGAACGATCAGTCCTATATGCTTTATTCAAACGATGCCGCTCCCCCTTTCGATCGCTCTTCGCTCAACGGCTTTCGCTGCGCGAGATATGAGGCTCCGCTGACCGGCGTCCTTCAATTACCGCTGAAAGAACTGTCCCGGGATTATTCGAAGGAGAGGCCTGTCAATGACGCTGTTTTTCAAGCTTATCGCAGCTTTTACTCTTACGACCGTACCGGCCTGAAGGCCGCCGTCGAGGCGGTGGATGACACACCGTCTCATTGGCGCCGCGAGACGGTCACCTTAGCCGCGGCGTACGACAACCAGCGCATCATCGCGCATCTCTTTCTACCCAAAAATAGCGTTCCGCCGTATCAGACCGTCGTATATTTCCCTTGCGCCGCCAGTCTGGCAGCCAAGTCCAGCGACGATCTCGAACTGATGATCGTCGAGTTCCTGGTCCGCTCCGGACGGGCGGTCCTTTATCCCGTCTACTACGGAATGTACGAGCGGCATTCCGGGCCTGCCGTCGGAGGTCCTGCGTCTGCGCGAGATCGGACGATCCGGTGGGCCAAGGACTTCGGCCGCTCGGTGGATTACCTCGAGACTCGCTCCGACATCGACCGGGACCGGCTGGCGTTTTACGGCCTCAGCCTCGGAGCGGTAGAAGGTCCCATTCTCACAGCGATTGACGGACGCATGAAAGCGGTCATACTGCACGGGGGCGGGTTACCCCAGTACAAGCGGCTCGCGGAGGCAGATCCGATTCATTTCGCCCCGCGAGTCCGGGCGGCGGTGCTCATGATCGGTGGGCGTTTGGACTTTATCCAGCCGGTGGAGACCTATCAAAGGCCCCTGTTGCGACTTCTCGGCGCTCCTGGGATGAAGGATAAGCAGATTGTGATCGTCGACAGAGGACATTCAGTCTACCCGATTCCACCCGTAATCAGCGAGAGCCTGGCATGGCTCGATCGCTACCTGGGACGGGTCAAGACCAGGTTGTAAAGAGGGTGCGTGCAGCCAAGCGGCGCCCATTCGCCAGGAAGATGTGGCAGTCTTCTCGTTGTGATATCTTGCTAAGACCTTGCTGCCCCCTGACGCCATCGCGGCGCTGCGCCGGAAGGTGGCGTGGCGCATCCTTCCCCTCGTCATCCTGCTCTACTTCGCCGCTTATCTCGACCGCGCCAATGTCGGATTCGCCAAACTTCGCATGGCGCGCGACCTGCAATTTTCCGAAGAAGTATTCGGGCTCGGCATCGGGGTCTTTTTCCTGGGGTACCTCATCCTGGAGATTCCCGGCGCGCTGCTTGTGGAAAGGTGGAGCGCGCGCAAATGGTTCGCGCGGATTCTGGTGAGTTGGGGGCTGGTCTCGGCGGCAACGGCGTTCGTGCGCACGCCGGCGCAGTTCTACGCGGCGCGCTTTCTGCTGGGGGTGGCCGAAGCAGGGTTCTTCCCGGGAATCATCGTCTACTTCACGCACTGGTTTCCCATGCGGGAGCGCGCTGGGGCGCTGTCGCGGATGATTGTCGCCATCCCGGTCAGCCTGGCGCTGGGCGCTCCGGTCTCAGCGCTGCTGCTGGACGTAAACTGGCTCGGATTGCGGGGCTGGCAATGGCTGTTCCTCGTGGAGGGACTTCCGGCGGTGGTTCTGGGAGTGATCACGTTGTTCGTGCTGACGGATCGCCCCCGCCATGCGAAATGGCTCCGCGGGGAAGAGCGCGATTACCTGGAGGGCGTGCTTGCCGCGGAGGCGCGGTCCAAAGAATCCTATAAAGCGAGCATCGGGCAGGCTCTGCGTATGCCGAATGTGTGGCTGCTGGCGCTGGGCATCTTCGCCACGAACACGGGCGGCTATGCGCTCGCGTTCTGGATTCCCACGACGATCAAGAGCCTTTCGGGCGGATCCGACCGCTCGGCGCTGCTGTTCAGCGGCTTTTTCTATCTGTGCGGTCTGGCAGGCGTTCTGTATTCTGGCTACTCGTCGGACCGAAGCGGCGACCGCAAGTGGCATTGCGTAGCAGGGCAGGCGGCGAGCGGGCTGTTTCTGGCCGCCAGCGCGGTTCCCGGCCAACCATTTCCCCTGGCCATGGCATGGCTGTGCCTGACGGGACTGGTGGCGCACTCCTGGCCATCGCCGTTTTGGGCGCTGCCGACCCTGACGCTGACGGCCTCGGCGGCGGCGGCGAGCATCGGTCTGATCAACATCTTCGCCAACCTGGCCGGATACCTCGGAACCCATCTTTTCGGGTGGATGAAAGAGAACGGGTTCACCGACAGCGCGTGCCTGTTCTTTCTCGCCGGCTGTTACCTGCTGGGCGGACTGATTATCAGTTTTGTGAAGGTCAACCGCCCTGGTGCGGCGAACCATTGATAGGATGGAATACTTTATGTCCACAGACCTTTTCGATCTCAGCGGTAAAGTTGCCGTAGTGAGCGGCGCCGCGCAGGGGATGGGCCGGGCGATGGCGATGGCGCTGGCGGAAGCCGGAGCGGACCTACTGCTGGTGGATCTCAACGAAGCCGGCTGCGCACGGACGGCGGAAGCCATCACAAGACTGGGGCGGCGCGCCATCGCGCTGCGCCACGATGTGGCCGAACCGGCGCAGGTGAGGGAAATCTTCCGCCGGCTGGACCATGAGTTTGGCCGCATTGACTTTCTGGGCAACGTAGCCGGGGAGTCCATCATGGCGTCTCCGGAAGAGATCTCGCTCGAAGCGGTGGAACAGGTGTGGCGCAATCTGGTGCTGGGGCGTTTCTGCGCCTGCCAGGAGGCGGGGCGGCGGATGCTCGCGGCGGGCAAGGGCAGCATCGTCAACATCGGCTCGCTGGCGAGTGTCACGGCGCTTGGCCGGGGCCATATCGCCTATAGCATGGCGATGGGCGCGGTGGTCCAGATGACGCGCGAACTCAGCACGGAGTGGGCGGCGGGCGGAGTGCGCGTGAATGCGATTCTTCCGGCGCAGGTTCTCAACCCGGGGCTCGAGAAGCGCATCGCGGAGAAGCCGAGCCTGCGGGAGCAGTTTCTCAGCGGCATCCCCGTGGGCCGGTTTGGCCATCCGGACGACATCAGGGGATTGTCGGTGCTGCTCGCCTCCGACGCCTCGCAATGGATCACGGGAGCGCTCATCCCCATGGATGGCGGCAATCTGGCGATGAATGCCGGGGGATCGGTGAGGCACAAGGCGACGCGCGTATGACGGAGCAATCCCGCTTTCTGTATCGTACGATGCAGTTGATCCGGGTTTGCGAGGAGCAACTGGCGCGGTGCCATGCGCGCGGACTGATTCACGGCGCCTGCCATACGTATGTCGGAGAAGAGGCCATAGCCGCGGGCGTGTGTTTCCACCTGCGTCGTGATGACGCCGTGTTCAGCACGCATCGCGGACACGGGCACGCGCTGGCCAAGGGAATGCCGCCGTTTGCCCTGATTGCCGAGTTGTTCGGCCGCGAACCGGGATGTTCACACGGACGCGGCGGCTCGATGCACCTGTTTTCCCCCGAGATCGGGATGATGGGCACCAGCGGAATCGTCGGGCCGTGCATCTTGCAGGCGGCAGGGGCGGCGTACAGCTTCCAACTGCTCGGCGGCAGCCGGGTAGCCGCGGCGTTCTTCGGCGATGGCGCGGTGAACAACGGCGCGTTTCACGAGGGGCTGAACATGGCGTCCATCTGGAACCTGCCCGCCGTCTTCGTGTGCGAGAACAACCAGTTCGCCACTGAGGTTCCATTTCAATATGCGGCCGGAAATCCGGATGTCGCCTCGCGCGCGGCGGCGTACGGGATGCCGGGCCTCCAGGTGGACGGCAACGACGTGCTCGCGGTGACGGAGGCAGCAGAGGAAGCGATCCGGAGAGCGCGCTCCGGGGGCGGGCCCACTCTGCTGGAATGCAAGACCTACCGCACGCGAGCGCATGCGGAGGGGATGGGCGACTATACGTACCGGACGAGAGAAGAGGTGACGGCGTGGCGCGAGCGGTGTCCCATCAAACGGTTCCGAGCGGGGCTGATTGCTTCCGGCGAGTCCACCGAAGCGGAACTGGATGCAATTGACGCCGGGATACGGGAGGAAATCCGGAAGGCCGGCGAGGAGGCGGAGCGGGCGCATTGGCCGCGGGCGGAGGCCGCGGCCGCGCATGTGTATGCGGCACGAAGCAGGGCTCACGATCCGGAACCGGTTGTGGATTCCTCGTCCCGCTCTCCCATTTCGCTGGCGGCAGCGACGCTCGAAGCGCTCGATTACGAGATGGAGCGGAATCCGCGTATTTTTGTGTTTGGGGAGGGAATCGGCGCAAGGGGAGGCAACTTCGGCACGACGGCGGGGCTGTTTGCGAAATACGGCGCGGCGCGTTTGCGTGACACGCCGATTTCCGAGCGCGGCTTCACGGGGCTGGCGTGCGGCGCTGCGATGGCGGGGGCGCGGCCCGTGGTGGACTTCATGTTCATCGACTTCCTCAACGATGCGTTCGGTGAGATTGTGAACCAGATCGCGAAGATGCAGTACATGAGCAGCGGGCGGCTGAAGATGCCGGTGCTGCTGCGGGGCTGCATCGGCATCGGCCACTCGGCGGCGACGCATCATTCGGGGAGCTATCACTCGATCTACAGCCACATTCCGGGACTTCGGGTGGTGGTCCCTTCGACGCCGTACGACGCCAAGGGGTTGTTCACGCACGCGCTGCGCTGCGACGATCCGGTGTTGTTTCTCGAGCCCCGTGAACTCATGTCCATAAAAGGCGCTGTGCCCGCGGAGCCGTATGAAATCGAGTTCGGCAAGGCGCGAGTGGTTCGGGAAGGCCGTCAGGCGACGGTGGCGGCGATCGGGCTCATGGTACAGCGTGCCGCCGCAGCCGCGGAAGCGCTTGCCGGGGAGGGGATTTCCGTGGAGGTGCTGGACCCGCGAACGGTTTCGCCGCTCGACACGCCGGCGATTCTCGCCTCGCTACACAAGACCGGAAGGCTGCTGATCGTCGATGAAGCGTTCGGTCCTTGCGGGATTGGAGCGGAAATCGCCGCCCAGGCGGCTGATGCGGGCTTCAACGATCTGGACGCGCCCATCCGCCGCCTCAACGGCGCATTCGCTCCCACGCCATACAGTCCCACGCTGGAAGCCGCGGT
>JADLBG010000405.1 GCA_020847895.1 Bryobacterales bacterium | reverse complement strand
GGCTCTTAAAACCTCATTTTAGAACCTCGGCGGACTACAGCGCCGGGGTTCTCGTATTTTCAGAGGTGCTACGACCCAGGCCACCTCGGCTCCCTTTCGCCTAAACTGATTTTTGCGCCAGAAAGTAGCTAGCGGTAGGCGCTGCGGCGGTCGCGGATGGGGTGAATGGTGATTGCCTCAGCCGTCTCCTTGTTCCATGGTAAAGCCCAGTTCGGCGATCACTTGTTCGAAGGGGACGCCCTGCCCTCCGTTGCGAAAGTATTCGCCGGAGGCGCGTAGGGCTTGTTTGTCTTCTTCGATCAATTCGCCTTCGTCGTCATCGCCGATCATGACTTCGAGCAGGGAATCCACCGCGCCGAGCTTGGCGATGCTGACTTCCTTTCCACGCCGAGGTTGCTGACGGACTGGGAGCGCCGTGCTTCTGCCGCAGGATCATTCCTTCGAGCAGCGACCGCATCACACCGTCTCCTCTTCATTTAAGCGGCTGAAAGCCTCGAACTGCAAGTGGAGATCCTCGCATGGGCCGTTCGCCGTGGCTGATCCGGTCAGCGGTACACCTCGCGGCGATGCCGTACAGAGAGGATCTGAAGCTGCCGCCAAGATCGTGAAAGCGCACGCGGTAGTCTCCCACACGAAGCCTGTACTCTTTCGGCTTTGAATGGTTCAGAAACTTTACGTCGCCTTCCTCTGTGAAAAGGAATCTCGCCAAAGGCTCCGATATCCGCGCGGGCGGCCTCGGTCCATTCAATCCTTTTGCCATGTGCCATGCGGTGGAAATCGTCCGCCGTCAGGCCGAAATCCCGAAGCACCTCCTCGTGGGGAATGCCTTTGCCGCCGCGCTGGCGCAGCCATTCTTTGGATTGCTCGACGGCCCGGCGTTCCTCTTCCGTTTCCGGTTCGTCATCGATGGGCGCCGCAGCGAGCTTGCGCGTCACAGGATCGATCATGGCCTCCGGCAGTCCAACTACCGCAGAGATCTGGTGCTCCGGGATCTGCTCGATCAGCTCATGCGCGTGTTGCCTGTCGTTTCCCGGGTCGTTCGCCATGGATTGGCTCTCACGTACTGTTTCACCATGCGGCTTGCGCGCTCCAGGAGCTTGCCTGACGCACAGCGACATGCTTTGGCTTCCATGAAGCTTACGGCGTGCCGTGCCTTACGTCGGCATGAGCGGGGGACGGTCCTTGCGGGACCGCCTCTCGCTATCGCCAGGTCGGTCCATGATAGGCCAGGAGGCCTGTCCCACCTTAAAGCGTAGATTTTTCATGCAGTTCCGGGAACTTGGACCAAACCCGAGGAGGTGTGTGTCCTGGAGAGTCTCGACGCGGCAGGCAAGAGTGCCTGCGCTACTCATACCGCAGCGCCTCCACCGGATCCAGCCGCGCGGCTTTGCTGGCCGGCCAGATGCCGAAGAAGAGCCCGATCCCCACCGACACCACCACCCCCAGCGCAATGGCCCACAGCGGCACGGCGGTCGGGAGGCTCGGAAACACGATGCTGGCGGTCTTCGAAATCATCCAGCCGAGCACCATGCCGAGCAGGCCGCCCATGCCGGTGAGCACGACGGCTTCGGTGAGAAACTGAAGCACGATATCGGCGCGGCGGGCGCCGACGGCCTTGCGGATTCCGATCTCGCGGGTACGTTCGGTCACCGAGACGAGCATGATGTTCATCACCCCGATGCCGCCCACCAGCAGGCCGATCGAACTGAGCACCACCATCACCAGGGCCGTCACGGCGGTGATGCGGCGGAAATCCTCGACCATCTGCTCGGCGCTCGAGATGTAGAAATCGTCAGGCTTGTTGTGGGGCACGCGGCGTTCGATGCGCAGCACGGCGCGCAGTTCGTCGGCGGCTTGCACCATCTGGCCTTGCCTGGCGACGACGACCAGCATGTGCTCGACGGCCGAGGGGAACGCCTTGCGCATGGTGAAGTAGGGCAGCAGGAAGCGGTTGTCGTTCGCGCCGGGGGGCGAGGAGGCGGGGCGGTTCATGACGCCGGCAATCTGGAAGTGGTGCCCATCGAGTTCGACGCTCTTGCCCACGGCGTCGATGTTCGAGAAGAGTGCTTTGTAGACATCCTCGCCGATGACGGCGACGGGGAGGCGGTGGCGGTTTTCGATGTCGGTGAAGAAGCGGCCGGCTTTCATCTCCGCCTGGCCGCCTCCGCGCGCGTAGCCTTCCTCCGTGCCTCCCATGTCGAGGTTGTAATAATCCTGACCCTTGTAGCGCGCCACGTGGATGCCGCGCGAAGGGAAGAGAAAGGGGCTGACGTGATCGACGGAGGGGCAGCGCTCGGCAATGGCGCGGGCGTTTTCGAGCGTCAGCGGTTTTCGAGTGCGCTCTTCAGGACTCAGGCCTCCCACACGCGGGCCGATGCGGAATTTGAAGACGATGAGCGTATTGCCGCCCATGCTGCGCAGCATGTTGGTGATGGCTCCATCGAAGCCGGCAAGGATGGAGCCGACGCCGATGATGGTGCTGGTTCCGATGATGACTCCGAGGGTGGTGAGGAAGGCGCGCAACTTGTGGGCGCGGATGGAATCGAGCGCGAGCTTGACTCCTGAAACTACGGCTCCGGCGGTCATCGCTCCACCCGCAGCGCTTCGATGGGATCGAGTTTGGCGGCGCGGCTTGCCGGATAGATGCCGAAGAACAGGCCGACTACCGTCGAAAGGCCCACGCCGGCGAAGACCGCGGTGACGGGCATGGCCATGGGGACGGGAGTGAAGTTGCGGACGGCGATGGCGAGCGCCCAGGCGATCATCACGCCGATCAGGCCGCCGCAGCCGGCAAGCAGCGAGGATTCGACGAGAAATTGCTGGAGGATATCGGAACGCCGCGCGCCGACGGATTTGCGCAATCCGATTTCCTGGGTGCGCTCGGAGACCACGGCCATCATGATGTTCATGATGACGATGCCGCCGACCACCATGAAAACGGAAACGACGGCGATGGCGGTGGCGGCGATAGCTCCGGTGAGCCGGTCCCAGAGTTGGGCGAAGGAGTCCGAGGAGATGACGGCGAAGTTGTCGTCCTGGCCAGGGCGCAGTTTGCGCCAGGCGCGCAGGAGCATGCGGATCTCGTCCTGTGCCTGGAAGAGGTTTTCGTGATTCGAGGAGACGGCGGCATAGCTGATGCCCTGGCGCGCGCCGTACATCTTGAAGTAGGTTTCGATGGGGATCATCACAAAGTTGTCGCGGGACACGCCGAAAGTGCTGCCCAGGGGTTTGGCGCTTCCAGCAACGACGAACGGGCGGCCCTCGATTTCGATCGTCTTGCCCACGGGATCGACATTGGGGAAGAACGTCTCGCGCAGGTCATTGCCGAGGAAGGCGAGGGTCATGCGGTGGTAATCTTCCGTCTCAGTGAAGACGCGGCCGAACAAGGGCTGGCTGTTGGAGATGTCGGCGATGTTCGGCGATGCGCCGAGGAGTTCGACGCCGAGCATGCTCTGGCCTTCGGCGGAGACGCGCGCCTGGCGGGAGCTTTGCATGCCGATGGCGCGGACAAGAGAGGAGCGGGAGCGGAGAAAGTCATACTCGCCGGGGCTCAACTCGGGATTTTTCCTTTGG
>JADLBG010000404.1 GCA_020847895.1 Bryobacterales bacterium | reverse complement strand
TTCAAGCGCTCTTCCTTTCGCGCTCCGCCCGGCAGCCCTCGCAAGGGCAGATGAGGCGCAGGTGTTCGTAGGAGTAGATGCCTGAGTTGTGCCCGTCGTTCCACCGGATCCGGATGGCGTAGTTGCCCGCGGGCTCGACTCCGTCCATGCGGATGGCGGGCTTAAACATTGGAAACGCATCGGATTTCGGCTCGGAATAACTGGTTTTCAGCGGCTTTGTGCCGTGGGCCCCGGTACAGGCGGCGCATGGGCATTCGTCCCGCAGATAGGCGCAGGTGTACTCGCTGCGATGGCCGTCTTTCCAGTCGATCTTGATGCCTTTGGATTTTGAGATGGCGATGTGTTCGGGGTTGTCTGTCGGAATCATAGCACTCTCTCGACGTCTCTCACTCCGGAGATACGGCGAATGGCGGCGAGGATTTTCTCGAGCTGGCGCTTGTCCCTTACCTCGCAGGTCAGGTCGATGATGGCGCTGTCGCCGGTCCGCTTACTATCGATGCGCGCTTCCACGGACCGGATATTGGTGCTCTCGTTGTAGAAAATGGATGTAATCTCGTGAAGCATTCCCGGGCGGTCTTCGGTATATACCATTAGCTTGACGGAAAATTTCTCCGCCACGGCTCGCGCCCACTCGACGTCAATCCGCCGCTCGGATTCATAGAGCAGGTTCTGAACGTTCTTGCAATTTGTGGAATGAACGGCAATGCCCTTTCCCCGGGTAACATAGCCCACGATACCCTCGCCGCGGATGGGATTGCAGCACTTGGCGCGGTACACCAGGACATCGTCGATTCCCTTCACCTTGATGACGAGGTCGCCGTCCGCCCCGGGGATGGACGTGGGGGGCGCCGCCGGGGCAGGCGCGGGTTTGGGCGGCTCGGCCTCATCGGATACCTGGTCCGGAGCGAGCAGATGGAGGATGTGGCGCGCGGAAAAGCGCCCGAAGCCGAGCGCCGCGTAGAGATCCTCCATCTTGCTGTGCCCGTATTCGCCGGCCACCGATTCGAGCTTTCCCCTGGCGATCCTGTTAAGTTGAATGCCCAGCCGGCGTGCTTCCTTCTCGAGGTACTTTTGGCCGATTTCGATGGCCTTGGCGCGCTCCGTGGCATTGATGAAATGGCGGATCTTGTTGCGGGCGCGCGAAGTCTTGGCCAGCGCCAGCCAGTCTTTGCTCGGCGTGTGGTTCTGCTGGGTGAGAATCTCCACGACGTCGCCATTGCGGAGCTGGTATTTGAGCGGCACGATGCGGCCGTTCACTTTCGCGCCGACGCAGGTATGGCCGACGTCGCTATGGATGGCGTAGGCAAAATCAATGGGGCAGGCTTCGCGCGGCAGGACAATCACGCGGCCCTTGGGGGTGAAACAGTAGACTTCTTCGGAGTAGAGCTCCACCTTGAGGGTGGAAAGGAACGCCTGCGAGTCGCTCATCTCCTTCTGCCACTCCACCAGATGCCGCAGCCAGGCGATGCGCTGGTCGTCGTCCGTGGCGCCCCTGCGGCCTTCCTTGTACTTCCAGTGAGCGGCGATACCCTCCTCGGCGATGCGGTGCATCTCTTCGGTGCGGATCTGCACCTCGAAGCTGTGCCCGCCGGGCCCGAAGACGGAGGTGTGCAGGGACTGGTAGAGATTGGGGCGGGGGATGGCGATGAAGTCCTTGATGCGCCCCATGATGGGGTGCCATTCGTTGTGAATCACGCCAAGCGCGGCATAGCAGTTCTTCACGGAATCCGTGATGATGCGGATGGCGAGCAGGTCGTAGACCTGGTCCATGCCGATCTTCTGCCGCTTCATTTTCTGGTAGATGGAATACGGGCGTTTCAGACGGCCGAACACACGGGCGGGGACGTTCTCGCGCGCCAGTTTCGTCTCGACAGCCTGCTTGATCTGCTCGAGATACTCTTCGTTGGCTTGACGCTGGGATTCCAACTGCCGCATGATCTCGGCGAACGCTTCCGGATCCTGGTATTTGAAGGCGTTGTCCTCCAACTGCGCGCGGATGCGGCCCATTCCGAGACGGTGCGCGATGGGGACATAGATGTCGAGCGTTTCATGGGCTATGCGCTCCTGGCGCTCGCGCGAGAGCGAATCGAGCGTCTGGAGGTTGTGCATGCGGTCAGCGAGTTTGACGATGATGACGCGGATGTCGCTGGTCATGGCCAGCAGCATTTTGCGCAGGCTCTCCGCCTGGCGCTCTTCGCGGCTGGCGAGTTTCAGCTTACCCAGTTTGGTGACGCCGTCCACCACCGCCGCCACCTCGTCGCCGAACAGACGCCGGATCTCTTCCGCCGATACGTCCTCATCCTCCACCACGTCGTGGAGCAGGCCTGTCTGGAGGCAGACCATGTCCATCTGCTCTTCGGCGAGGATGGTGGAAACGGCGATGGGGTGGAGAATGTAGGGCTCGCCGGAAGCCCGTTTGCGGGTGCGATGCCAGTAGGCGGCCTGTTCGAAGGCGCGGCGCAGAGGACCGAGATCGTCGGAAGGGCGGTAACTTCTGACCTTGTCTTCGAGAGCGCGGTAGGCAGCCTCGACTTCGGGCTGCTCCCAGGGCTCCAGCGGTTTCGCGATTGCGGGTTCGGCGGGGGCCAGAATAGGATCGGATGCCATTGTGCGAAAGGCGGCCGGTAAAGCTTATTTCCATTATAGGCGTTGGAGTCAACGGGCTACTTGAGAAGCCGCCAAAGGCTGGTGAAGTCGTCCGTCCAGAGAATGGCGGCGGGATGTCCGGAAGGCAGTTGGCCGGGTGTTAGCTCCATCCATGTGGCCGAAAGTGTTCCCAAGGCCTCATCTCCCACCGAATCAAAGCGTAAGGGGCGGTAATGCAGATACCCGGCAAGCCCTCTGACGACAGGTTCGAGGTTCAGGCTGCGGTTCGAAATGTGGAACAGGAGACGGCCGTCCGGCGCCAGATGGCGGCGGTAAATCTCACTGCATTCAGCCGTCAGGAGATGCGCGGGGATGGAATCGGAGGAGAAGGCGTCGATGGCGAGGAGATCGAAATGCTGGGGAGCCTCCTCGCGCAGGCGGATGCGGGCGTCGCCTTCAACAATGTTGACCTGCGCGGCGGAATCCTTGAGGTAAGTGAAGTACCGGCGGGCGAGGGAGATCACGGCGGGATTGATCTCATAGAAACGGAACAGGTCGCCGGACTCTCCATAAGCCGCCAGAGTTCCCGCTCCGAGGCCTACCACCCCGACACGCAAAGGACGGCGGGTGTGATTGCGAATCGATTGAAGTGCGAGGCCGATGCCGCTGGTGCGGCCGTAATAGGCGGTGGGGTAGCGGCGGCGCTCGGGGTCGAGAAACTGCGTGCCGTGAGTGGTTGCGCCATGTGTCAACATGCGCCGGGGGCCGGGAGCATCCGCGGCTTCGGTAACGCGCAACACTCCGAAGAAATTGCGGGAGGCGGCCAGGACGCGGCTTGGTCCCGTGTCGAAGACCGTGAAGGGAATCAGGGCGGCCATGACCAGACCGGCCGCGGAGGCCCGCGACAACAGGGGCATGTCGCGCAACCGGCTGAGATCGCCGCTCCGATACCAGGCAATCAGCGCCAGGATCGCGGTGGCGGAGAGCAGCAGGGGAAATTCCGCATACGAGCGAAACAGGCGCGGGCAGAGCAGCGCTACAGTTCCTCCTCCGATGGCGCCGCCCATGGCGATGGCCAGGTAGAACGGGCCGAGGAGCCCCGGTTCAGGCTTGGCATGAGCCAGTTCGCCGTGGAGGATGATGAGGCAGACAAACAGGGCTGCGGCGTCGGCCGCGAGGATCGCCTTCAGCGGGAGATTGCCTCCCGTTCCGTACAGGGCGCAGGCGATGGGAATGGCAATGGCGGCCAGCAATGCATAAAGACGGCGTTGATACCAGCGGGGGTGATCAAAGACTATGATGAAGCTCAAAAGGTATAGGACAAGGGGGGCGATCCAGAGGAATGGAAGGGATGCTACTTCCTGGCACATCTGGTTCGTCGTGGCGAGCAGCAGCGCGGATCCGCAGGCGGGGAGTACGAACCAGGAGACGCGAAAGCGCAACGGCGCCCTGACAGGCCTCGGCGCCGTCCGGTGGACCCAGGCAAGCGCCGCGCACAAGACCGCGAAGCCGAGGTACCCGGCTGACCAGACATCCAACTGCCGGCGGAGGGGGATCCAGGGCTCGATGAGGACAGGGTAGGTGAGGAGGGCGAGCAGGGAAGCGAAGTTCGAGAGGGCGTAGAGACGGTATGGATCGCCCCCGGTGTACCAGCGCTGGAGCAGAGGGGAGGTGGCGGCCAGCAGGAAATAGGAGGCGCCTGCCGTTCGCGTCAGAGTGAGCAGGATGCCCAGGGATGGTCCGGAGAGATCCGCCGGGGATGGATGCAGCGGCAGGCAGAGCAGCGAAGCGGCAAGCAGGATCGCGTGCGGTTTCCCGCGAGCTACGGCGGCGTAACCGTAGCCGGCGACCAGCGCGCATTGGAAGAAGAGCAGGCAGAAAGTCCACACGGCGGCGCCGCCTCCGAACCAGGGAAGCAGTATTTTCCCGAGCATGGGCTCGACTTGGAAAAGAAGAAAGGAGGAGAGTAGGATGACGGCGGAGAAGAGCGTCACAAATAGTCCTGACGGGCCGGCTTTCGAGCCGTAAAAACAAACAGGCGGCCCTGGTTAGGCCGCCCTTTAGACACTGCAATTGAAAGAGACTACTTCGATTCCTGAACGATACCGTGATTGGCGGGCTGGCGCGCGGCCTTGATTTTCTTCGTCTCGAGGGCCTTCTGGACCCAGGAATCGGCGATTTCGACCTGCTTCTTATATTCTTCGGGGGTGTCGGCAAGATCGGCGCGTTCACGGATGAGCAGGTTCAAATAGGCCATGGCATCGTCATATTCCTTATCGATTGACAAGGCCTTTTCGAAGTCCTTGATGCCTTCCTCGATCGTGGCGCCGTACTTTTCCTTCAGCTCTTCCTTGACCTTCTTATCCTTGATGGGACCGGGGTCTTCCGCTTTCATGCCGAGTTTGGCCTTGGCGGCCATCAGAGCGGGATACCACTTCGCCCAGACGATGACGCCGAGGCTGTAGTAGGCTTCCTTGTTCTCCGGATCGACCTCCGCAAGCTTGGCATACCAGACTTTGGCTTCGTCGAGCTTCTTCAACTTGTCGTCGAGCGCGGTCAAGCCCTGGGCCTGCGTGTAATAAAGCGATGCAAGCGAAGCAATGGCGATCTTGTCGTTGGGGTTCTGCTCCAGCACCTTCATGAACTGTTCCTTGGCCAGCCGGCTCATTTCCAGATTTTCCTTGGATTCGGCTCCGGGAATGTACTGGCTCATGTAGGCAGTGGCAAGATAGAGGCGCGCGGTGGGAAAGGTGGGGTCCAGGTCGACGGACGTCTTGAAGTGTTCGACCGCCTCGGCGTACTTGGCGCCTTTGTACGCCTGGACTCCGCGGTTCAGTTGATCGCGGGCCTTCAGTTTCTCACACCCCGTGCTCAGCGAGACAACGACGGCGGCGGCCGCAACACCGAGGTACAATTTCCAGTTACGTATCATCGCAAATCGTCTCCAATTACTGACCGGCTTCAATCTTGGGGGTCATGAGCCCGACTTTGTCAATGCCGGCGCCTTTGGCGATGTCGATGGCCTTGGCGACGTCACGGAACTCGAGGTCGGGATCACCTTTGACGAAGACCACGCGTTCCGCGCGGGTCTTAAACACTTCTTCGAGGCGCGAGCCAAGACGGTCTTCGTTGATAGGCTCCGTGTTGAGCATCATGGATCTGTCTTTGTTAATTATGATAACGACGGTACGGTCCTGGCCGGGAGGCGGCGGAGGAGCGTTCGGCGGCGGCGGCTGCGGCACAAGGGTTTCGAGGCCCTTTGGTGTGAGGGGCGTGATCACCATGAAGATGATGAGCAGCACCAGCAGCACGTCAATCAGAGGAGTCATATTAATATCGGACTTGGGTCCCCCCCCAGGTCCGCCAACTGCCATTCCCATAGAGTTTCTCCTTCCCTCTGTCGGCTGTCTACTGTTTGCTCTCGCCGGGCTTCTCCGGGTTCTGCTGGATCTGCTCCGTCAGCAGGCCGAGGTTGTCCACGCCGGCGGCACGCAGATTGTCCACCACTTCCACTACTTTTTCGAAGCGGGCGCGCGCGTCACTCTTGATGTAAACCGTCTTGTCAAGCTTGTTGGTGAGCATATCCTTGACTTTGGCGGGGAGGCTGTCGGCCGTCATCTGGGTGGTGTTCAGAAATACACGCCCGTCGCGCGTGACGGCAACCAGCACCGCATCTTCCTTGTCGGCATTCGCCATTGCAATGGGGTTCTTCGTCTTGGCCAGATCGACGCTGACACCTTTGGAAAGCATCGGCGTGATGACCATGAAGATGATCAGCAGCACAAGCATGACGTCCACCATCGGGGTGACGTTAATGTCGGCGACCGGAGGGAGCGCTTTTTGCTTTTTCATCAGGTTCTCTCTTCCTCACTCACTGGCGGCCCCGGCTGCCCCCGGAAGCGTCTCGGCGCTTCCGGGGAACGGAGTTTCAACTCGCTTTGAGCCGCAAGTCATTTCCTGTTCAGCAAACTCCATCCACTACTTGGCGGCGGTTTTCTGGGACCGCTTGAGGAAGTAATCGATGAGTTCGGAACTGGAGTTGCCCATCTCGACGTCGAACGACTCCACGCGGTTGGTGAAGTAGTTGAACATCATGACCGCGGGAATGGCGACGAAGAGGCCGAAAGCGGTGGTGACCAGCGCTTCCGAAATACCGCCGGCGACGGCGCCGAGACCGGTGGACTTTTCACTGGCGATTCCCTTGAACGCGTTGATGATGCCGACCACGGTGCCGAGCAGCCCGACGAAGGGTCCGGTGGAACCGATGGTTGCCAGGCTCGACACGCCGCGCTTCAGTTCCGCGTGCACGATGGCTTCGGCGCGTTCCAGAGCGCGGCGCGAGGCTTCGATCTCATCGCCTGGAATCTCCGTACTGATCTGATGCGCCCTGAATTCCTGAAGACCGGCGACAACAACCTTCGCCAAGTGGCTCTTCTTGTAGCGGTCAGCAATCTTGATCGCTTCATCGAGCTTGCCTTCGCGCAGCGCACCCGCCACCGCGGGGGCGAACTGCCGCGACTGGTTGCGGGCGGCATTGTACGCCAGCAGGCGGTCAATCATGACACCGATCGACCATGCTGACATGAAAAAGAGGACGATGACGACGGCCTTGGCTAGAACGCCCATCTGCGCCCACATGGACCGGAGGTCGAAACCCATGGCTCCTCCCTCCTGAAGGAGGAGCAAAGCCCATACCTGCATCTGTAGGAACATACTTGATTTTCTCCTGCGAGTTGAAGTTTTCTCCGTCTGGGGCACAAGCCCCGGACAATTGCTAATTGCTCAAAGTGAAATTCACGTCAATCTGCGTCACCACCTCCACCGGTTCGCCGTTGAGCAGTGTGGGCTGATACACCCATTGCTTGACGGCCTCGGTGGCGGAGGGAACCAGCAGCGGGTGGCCGCTGATCAATTGAAGATTCTGAATGGTGCCGTCCTTGCCGATGATGGCCTGGAAACGAACGGTGCCCTGAATGCGCGCCTGCTTGGCAAGCGGCGGATAGGCCGGCTTGGGTTGGCGGATCAATTTCGCGCTCTGGACATTGCCGCCCACGCGGATTCGCTGTGGGGTCGCGGGCTTTTCGACTTTCTTCACCGGGGGCGGAGGAGGCGGTGGAGCAGCCGTGGGAACGGAGCCGATGATGCCGCCGATGATGCCGCCGGGCGCGCCGCCGGGGACGCCGCCGGGGACGCCGCCAACCACTCCGACCGACGGCATGCTCGGCGGAAGCTCCTCTTCCTTAATCATGGCGATGTCCTTGGGAATGACTTTCGGCGCCATCAGCCTGCCGGCGTCAAACTGCTTGGGGATAACCTTAATCACTTTCACCGGAGGCGCCGCCGCTGGGGGAGGAGGCGGTGGCGGCGGCGGGGGGGGCGCCACCAGGAAGCTCGTCAACTGTGCTTTCGGCAGCGTATCCGTATAAATCAGAGGGATCAGGACCAGAATGCCCAGGACAATAATCTGACTGACGAACGAGACAAATACTGTCCAGGGCTTACTCGTTTGCCCTCTGCCATCGACCAGGCTCTGCTCAAACATGTCTATTTCCTCTCCTCAGGTCCACGCGGGCAAACCCGGCGCGGAGCGATCGGCGGCGCAGCGGGCCGCCTCTTCCAACCCATCATTTCGCCGCCTGCTTGGTGGCGGGACTGATCACCACTTTCTCCGGCCCTCCATTGGCTCGCCGCTTTTCCACCCGCGACTTCCAGTAGATCAGAATCGGGCTTGCAATGAAGATGGACGAATAGGTTCCTACGATAATACCAGCGACCAGCGCGAACGAAAACCCGTTTAGTACTGTACCTCCGAACAACAGCAGGGAGACCGCGGTAAGGAGCGTGAGACCGGAAGTGATCACGGTACGGCTCAGGGTCTGATTGACGCTGATGTTGACCAGAGCTTCGAACTTCTCGCGGCGCATCAGGCGCAGATTTTCGCGCACGCGATCGAACACCACGATGGTGTCGTTCATGGAGTAGCCAACCAGCGTGAGCAGCGCCGCCACCACGGTGAGCGAGATCTCCTTGTTGAAAATGGAAAACAAACCAAGGGTGATGATGAGATCGTGAACAATCGCCAGCACGGCGGCCACGCCATAAACCCACTCGAAGCGGAAGGCGATATAGACCAGCATTCCGCCAAGCGCATACAGGGTGGCCAGAATCGCCTGATTCTTCAGTTCGGCCCCGACCTTCGGCCCGACGATCTCGACGTTGCGAATGGCGAACCGCGAGAGGCCTACTTCCTGTTTGATGACGTTGAGGATCGCGGGAGTGACGCTCCTGACGGCCGACAACTGGTCCAGATTCTGGAGCATGCCGTAGTTGGGGCTGCCGTCGCGGAAGCCGAGAATGTTCTTGCACAGTTCCGCGAGTTGCGGATCGGTAAGGCCGGCTCCGGCGCGCGCCAGCGGATCACGGAGACGGTCGATAAGCGCCTGCTGGCCGATGTTGAGTAAATCGAGCTTCCCGCCCGTGTCTCCGAAACTTGCGCTCAAGGTGTCCGCCATGACTTTGCGGGACTCGGCGAGAGCTTTCTCGTCGCGCAGTTCCGTACCGATAATCACTTCGGAAGTCCCCGGCACTTCCACTACGTCGATTTCTCCCGGAATCTTTCCCGCGAGGGTGGATCGCAGTTTCTCGACGGGAGGCGCCTGGGAAAACTTCACCAGCATGTTCACGCCGCCGCGGAAGTCGATTCCGTACTTGATACCGCCCTTCGCGAGGATGCTTCCGAATCCAGCGATGGCCAAGGCAATAGAGACGGAGATGAACGCCCACTTCTTGCCCAGAAAGTCGAAATTAGTATTCTTGAATAACTCCATGCAACCTTACAGATTCCGGCGTCAGAACCATAGACACCGGAGAGCTCCAAACAGTTCCCATATTCGCGAACAAACAACCTACCACACTCGCCTCAAATACTCAAACTCGCGACCTGCTTTTTCCCCGCCAACTCCCAGTCGAAGATGAAGCGGGAAACAAAGACCGCGGTGAATAGGTTGGCGATGAGGCCAATGACCAGAGTGACGGCGAATCCCTTCACCGGGCCGGAGCCGAAAATGAAGAGGAACGCGCAGGAAACCACCGTCGTCACGTGCGTGTCGATGATGGTGAGAAAGGCTTTGCTGAAGCCGGTGTCAATCGAGGCGAGGACGCCTTTGCCATTGCGCAACTCCTCTCGGATGCGCTCGAAGATGAGGACGTTCGAATCGACCGCCATGCCGATGGTCAGGATCACTCCGGCGATACCCGGCAGCGTAAGCACGGCTTCAAAATAGGAAAGCGCGGCGATGAGGATAACCGCGTTCAGGATGAGCGCCAGCGTGGCGTTGATGCCGGCCCTGCGATAGTAGACCAGCATCGCGATAATCACGGCGATCAAGCCCACGAGCCCGGAAACGATGCCCTCGTGGACGGAGTCCGCGCCGAGCGACGGGCCGACGGTGCGCTCCTCGAGGTAGAGAACACCGGCCGGGAGGGATCCGGCGCGCAAGACCAGGGCCAGATCGGAGGCATCCTGCTGGCTCGATGCGCCCGTGATGCGGCCGCTGTCTTCAATCTTGTTCTGGATGACGGGAGCGCTGCGGATCTGATTGTCGAGCACAATCGCCAGCCGCTTGCCGATGTGGGTTTCGGTGAAGCGGCCAAAGCGCCTGGCGGCTTCCTGATTGAGTGTGAACGTTGTTTCCCACTTGCCGAACTCGCCCTGCTGCGGGCGGGCGTTGCGCAGGTCACGTCCCGTAATTACCGGCGTGCGCGCAACCACGTAGTAGCCTTCAGTCTGATCGGCGCGGCTGGGGGCTTTCACAATTTTCGAATTGAGGGGCAGCACACCGCCGGGGTAGTTGAGGCGCGCCTGTTCGGGCGTCGCGAAGGGACCGTCCTTCACCTCGTACAACTCGAGCAGGGCGGCGGTGCCGATGATTTGCTTGATGCGCGCCGGGTCATCGACTCCGGGCAACTGCACCAGAAGTTCCGAATCCGCATCCGAGCGGCCCCGCTGCTGCACGCTCGATTCCGCCAGACCGAGCCCGTTGATGCGGCTTTCGATGGTCTGCATGCTGCGCAACAGCGTGTCGCGGCGCAGGTCGAGGGCCTTGGTGGGCTTCATGGCGAGCCTGTAGTCCGTCGATGAGGTGGTGCTGAGCAGCCAGGTGTCGTACTTGTCGTTGATCAGCGTACGCAGGGCGCCGGTCTTATCCACTGGAACGCCCTTGATGAAGATCTCGATCTTGTCGGCGTCCGCAATGGTCTGCGGGTCGTTGGTGTCGATGGAGTTGTAGTTGATGTTGGCCTTGGAGAGGTCCTCCTTCAGCCGTTCTACGTCGGTGTTGGCTTCCGCCTTGAAGGCGTCCTGCACCTGAACCTGAAGAACCAGGTGGCTTCCGCCGCGAAGGTCCAGGCCGAGGCGGATGTTCTTTTTCAGGTTCTCCACCAGATCATCTTTCGACTTAGGCAATCCGAAGATTCCGTAAAGACAGGCTAGGATGGTTGCCCCGATGATGATTGCCCGGGTGCGGAGGTTCTTGTCCATGGGGAATAAACTACCTTATTTTGTTTCTTCCGGCACGATGCCCGTGACGGCGCTGCGTGCAAAGAGCAATTTTACGTTATCCGGCCGGACGCGGAGTGTCACCGTATCGTCGGTGAGGGCCACGATGGCGCCGATGATGCCGCCCGTGGTCTGCACAACCTGGCCGGTCTGAAGGCTCGAGAGCAACTGCTGCTGCTCTTTCCGCTGCTTCTGCATGGGCCGGAGCAACAGGAAGTAGAAGATGCCGAAGATGAGAATGATGGGCAGGAAATTGAGGACGGGATTGGCGCCCCCG
>JADLBG010000403.1 GCA_020847895.1 Bryobacterales bacterium | reverse complement strand
GCCGAGTGCTTGTGATGCGCCGAATCGCTGATGAAGTGTCCCGTATCGTGCAGATAAGCCGCCGCCTGCAACAGCCTCCCCGATTCCGGAGACAGTTTGTGCAACGGGTGCAGCGCCTCGAACAGCCTGTGCGCCAGCGCCGCCACCTGCCGCGCATGGCGCACAGGCACACCATATTTCCGGGCCATCTGCTCCACCACCCGCCGCTGGTCCCGGTCAAGCATTGACCGTTCCCTCCCTACGCGCCGCGACGCCAGATCCGCGATGATGCCGTCCCGCACTCCCGCCGCCGCGTAATGCAGCGTCTTCACGTGAAACGCGTCCATCGCCTGCAGGAAAACCGCCACTCCCGGCGCCAGGATCTCCGCCCTCCGCGGCCCTACTCCCGGCATCTTTCGTCTCTCCGCCACCGTCTTCCGCCCGATCTCTTTGTACAGCCGCCTTGCCTGTTGCACCGTTACCTTCCGCCGGTCTGCTTCTTCCCGGCTCGAATTCGGAATGCGATGAATGGCGCATAGCAACGTCGCCGCCGATGCCGACGTCCCGATAACCCGGTCGAACGGCCGCACCCCGATGCGCGACACGCACGGCTCCAGTTTCTCCGCGATGTACTGCTCCATCCGGTGCAGTTCCACGGCCTCCGCCGGGTCATGCTTCAGGAAAACTTCCGTCAGCCGCACTGCTCCGAGCGGCTTTGAAAACGCTTCTTTCCGCGCTCCGTGCTCGGAAAGAATGATCTCCGCGCTTCCGCCGCCCACATCGATCAGAAGCACGCGTCCGCCCGTTTGCGGCCATCGAGCCATCACGCCCAGATGGATCAGCCGCGCCTCTTCCAACCCTGAAATCACATCCACCGGAGCCCCGATGGCCGAAGCCGCTCGCTCCAGAAACTGCGCCTGGTTGCTCGTATCGCGCACCGCGCTTGTCGCCACCGCGCGTATCCCGTCCACATCATGCTTCCGGATAACCCCCGCCATCCGCGACAGCAGCGAACACACCCCGTCCATTGCCTGGTTGCTGATCCGCCCCTCGCGAAACACGCTTTCCCCCAGCCGTGTCACCTGGCGGTCGCTCCACAACGTGCGCATCCCCCCGCCCGGCGCAACCTCCGCCACCAGCGTACGCACCGAGTTGCTTCCAATGTCGATGGCGGCATACCGTGGCATACCGCTATCGTATCCGAATCCGTCTGCCCCCCCGCCCTCCAGGCCGGTCCCCCAGGTAAACCTAAGAGAACAAGCGGCCTTTGACCAGTGGTGTGCATCAGCAATCCACAATCAGGTGGCGTATAATCGCTCACGCGGACAACTTGAGTTGTCCATCCGCGAAATAAGGAGACCTTTCATGCCTCTCGGAAAACGAGCGATTGCGGAATTTTTCGGAACCTTCTGGCTGGTATTCGGCGGCTGTGGCAGCGCCGTGCTGGCCGCGGCGTTTCCAAACCTGGGGATCGGCTTTGCCGGCGTAGCTCTCGCCTTCGGTCTCACTCAGTTGACTTCGGTGTATATGATCGGCCATATTTCGGGATCTCACATCAACCCTGCCGTCACGGTGGGGCTGGTGTTGGCGAAGCGATTTCCCGCGTCTGACATGGGCGCTTACATCGTCGCGCAAGTGCTGGGCGGCATCGCCGGATCGGGCATCCTCTACCTGATCGCCAGCGGCAAACCCGGTTTCGAGATGGGAGGATTTGCGGCAAATGGGTTTGGAGCGCACTCGCCTGGCCAGTACAGCCTGCTCGCCTGCCTCATTGCGGAGATTGTGCTGACTATGTTCTTCCTGCTGATCATTCTCGGTTCCACTGACCGGCGCGCGCCCGCTGGTTTTGCGGGAATCTCCATCGGGTTGGCGCTCACCGCGATTCACCTCATCGGAATTCCGGTGACGAACCTCTCGGTGAATCCGGCGCGGAGCACCGGTCCCGCCGTGTTCGTCGGCGGATGGGCGGTAGAGCAACTGTGGCTGTTCTGGGTGGCGCCCATCGTCGGCGGCGCCTTGGGCGCAATCATCTACCAGATGATGGCTGCCGAGAAACCTCAGACCGCTCCGGGGCAAACTCGCACCGCCGCCGCGTCAGCGTAGTTGAATTGGAAGGGCGTGGTTGGCTTACAACCGGCCGCGCCCTTTCGCTAACCGGCCAGACCCGGAACTCCGCCCAGCGTGGGAGCCGTCCGGACCGCGCGCAGGATTGCCTGCGAAACGGCCTCGGCCGCGGCCGCGCCCAGCGGATCAAGAGGCGCCGCCTCGGAACCAAGCGCAAGCGCGATGACCACGTCGCCATCCGACATCGTCCACACCGGCTGAATGGTGCGCGCCACGCCCAGACTGCCGAGTTGCGCGAGCTTCGTCGCCCCCACTTTGTTCAGCCTTGCGTTGGTGGCAAGAACCACCAGAGTTGTATTGCTTCCCGGTGAGCCCGGCGAGCGCCCCCGCTTCAACAACCGGACCGAATCAGCCAGGTCCATTCCGTCCGGCGAGCGCCGCGCGCCGGCCACGAGGCGGCCGTTTTCAGGGTCGCGGATATCGCCCAGTGCGTTCACCGCGGCCAGGGCGGAAACGCGGACACCGGCCAGATCGCCGTCCAACCAAACGGTAGCCGAGCCGACCCCCGATTTCATGGCATGCTTCATTCCCAGAATCTTGCCTACCGTGGCTCCGGTTCCTGCGCCGAGAGCGCCCTCTTTCACCGCGGCGTCCGTCGCCGCCGCCGCCGCCGCTTCGCCCATTTCCCGGTTGGGCCGCGCCGTCGCCTTGCCGATCCCGAGATCAAAAAGGATCGCTCCGGGAACGATGGGAATGTGCGCTCCCCCGAACGCGAACCCGACGCCTTTCTCGGCCAGGAAGCGGCGAACGCCGGACGCCGCTTCGAGCCCGAAGGCGCTGCCGCCGGCGAGAGTAACGCCATGTACGCGATCGGCGACATGCAGCGGATTCATTACCTCGAACTCCTCCGTGCCTGACGCGGATCCGCGGATGTCGGCGCCCGCCACCGCGCCGGCTTCACAAAGGATCGCCGTGCAGCCGGTAAGACCTTCGAAATCCGACGCGTGCCCGACCTTGATCCCCGGAATGTCAGTGAGCCCCTTGCTCATCGGAGGCATCCGAAACGGTATGGTAGCATCTAATTTTCAAGGAATAGCAGATTGCTGGACCTCCTGAAGCCCCCCGTCCTCACGATCCAAGAATTTGTTTTCCTCACCGGCCGGGCTTTCCGCAGCCTCTCCCGGCTGCCTCATTATCCGAAGGACATCATTCTCCAAATGGACATCATCGGCGTGGGCAGCCTGCCGATTGTGCTCCTCACGGGATTCTTCAGCGGAATTGTGATGGCTCTCCAGATGTCCAAAGCCTTGCAAACCTACGGGGCGGTGAACCAGACAGGCCCCATTGTCGCCATCACTCTCGTTCGCGAGTTGGGCCCGGTGTTAACGGCTCTGGTGTGCGCCGGCCGCAACTCCGCCGGAATCGCCAGCGAACTCGGATCGATGAAAGTAACCGAACAGATTGACGCCATGCGCGCGCTCGGCACCGATCCGATTCAAAAGCTGGTGAAACCGCGCGTGATCGCCACCGCGGTGATGTTGCCGTGCCTCACGGCCATTTCGGACTTTGTGGGCATGCTGGGCGGCTACATCATCGCAGTCGCGCTGCTCCATCAGACCACTGCGGAATATTGGAACGCCTCGTATCGCATTCTCGAATACAGCGACATCACTCAAGGCCTGCTCAAACCATTTGTTTACGCGTTCGTCATTTCGCTGGTGGGCTGTTTTTACGGATTGCGAACCCGCGGGGGAACACAGGGCGTCGGATTGGCCACTACCCAGGCGGTGGTTGCCGCATCCGTCTGGATCTTCGTGCTCAACGCACTGATGACCAAGATATTCGTGAGCATTTAGGCGACGCGGATGCCGGAATCCATCCTGCGGTTTGAAAATGTAACAGTAGCCTTTGACGGAAATCCCGCAATCGAAGAGTTGTCCTTCGAGATCCTCAAAGGGGAAGCGCGTATCATTGTCGGAGCCGCCGGCAGCGGCAAGACCGTAATCCTCAAAACCGCCCTCGGTCTGCTGCGGCCGGACAGCGGCCGCGTCTTCCTCTTCGGCGAGGACATCACGAACAGGCAAGAGCAGCAGTTGTTCGATATTCGCGCGCGGGCCGGCATGCTGTTTCAGGAAGGAGCGTTGTTCGATTCCTTGACGATCGAGGAGAATGTCGCCTATCCGCTGGTGAACCAGAAGATGGTGAAGTGTCCACCCGAGCAAGTGCGCCCTCGCGTGGAGCGGGCATTGAGCTTTGTCGAACTCGAGCACACGCTCGATAAGTTTCCCAGCGAGTTGTCCGGGGGCATGCGCCGCAGGGTGGGCATCGCGCGCGCCAACATTACCCAACCCGACCTCGTGTTGTATGACAGCCCCACCGCGGGTCTCGACCCGATTACGGCAAACAACATCATGTCCCTGATCGTCAAGGAGAGGGATCTGAGGCATGCGACAACCATCATCGTCACGCAGCGTTTCCAGGACGGCCAGATCATGGCGCAATACCGCTATAACCCCGATACCGACTTTCTCGAGAGAGTACAGGGCCAAATGGAAGGCATCGGCTTTCTCGTGATGAAAGAGGGCCGGCTGGTGTTTGAGGGCACCGCGAAACAATTGCAGGAAGCCACGGACCCGTACATTTCGAAGTTCGTTTTGAGACACTGAGGAGATTGCCATGCCATCAGCCAGCAAAGTGAGTTGGGCGCAGTTGCGAGTGGGCATCACCGCCCTTGTCGCCCTTGTCCTGGTG
>JADLBG010000402.1 GCA_020847895.1 Bryobacterales bacterium | reverse complement strand
GCGGTGTAGCCGAGGCGCGCCGCCTGCTTCGCAGTGAAGTAGCCGCCCTGTCCCTCAGCGACTTGGTACAGCTCGCGTTGGCCATCAACTGACCGCATAATAGTTCAACTTTCTTGAACCATTATGCTTGCCGCGTGCTGCGCGGTCAAGCCAAAGAAACAGCCGGACTGCTGACGCCGGGGCGGAATTCGATTTGGATTCGCCCTGTATCGGCCTCAAAGACGACCTGCCGGATAGCGCTTTGGAACGCGGCTTCTTCCTCCTTCGAGGTGAGCCCGGATTGCTCCAGACCGGCTGCCTGCAGCACGGCGCTTTCGACTTCGTGGGCCCGCACCAAGACTCCCTTGCAAGGCTCACGGCCGCCTGCCGTTGAACGGCACCGGTAGTACCGATAGATGACGGAGCCTCGCCGAATCGTGTGAGTGCTCAACGGTCGGCCGCAACTTCCGCAACGAACCAGCCCGAGCAGCGGCCAAGGGATCGCGACATTTGCCCGGCCCGGTTTGCGCGATCGCCGCTCGGCAAGAAGCGCCTGGACCTGGTCGTAGATTTCTTGTGTGATCAGCCCCTCGTGGCAGCCTTTGCGAAATCCGTAACCATCCAGCACCAGGCCGGCGTAAACGTAATTCGTGAGCGTGTATTGCACCTGCCGCGGAGTCCAGCGATTGTTGTTCCTCGTTCGCCACCCTTGCGCGTTGGCAAGGGCCGCAATCGTGGATGGGGTCATCTTCGCAGCCGCCCATTGGAACATCCGCGACACGATTTCAGCTTCTTCCGGGACCACGACCAACTGTTTCGTGCGAAGGTCGGCCGAGTAGCCGAAAGGTACAGCGCCGGCCACTCTGCGCCCACGTGATTTCAGGTACTCGCGCGCTTCCGCGATGCGCGTGGCCGTCATTTCGCGTTCGAACTCCGCGAACGACGCCATTACGTTTAGCATCATGTTGTCGAAAGCGGCCGCACCTAGCATCGGAGCGCTGACGATGGTCAGGGCCACGTTGTGGTGCCGGAGTTCTTCCGACAGTTGCACGAAATGCCGCAGGCTGCGGGAGAGCCGGTCGAGACGGTAGACGATCACCCGGTCCGCACCGCCGGATCGAACTACGCCAAGCAGACGATCAAGCGCGGGCCGGGCAAGCGTGGCACCGGAGTAGCCTTCGTCATCGAACCGGTCCGCGATCGACACCCATCCGGCTCCGGCTTGCGAGTGAACGAACGCACGACACGCCTCGTACTGCACTTCGCAGGATGAAAGGTCGCAATCGGAGTCTACAGACTGGCGGGTGTAGATGGCGCACCGGACCGGCGTCTCGGGCTGCGCTAGAGGCCGAGGAGCCACGAGTCCATCATAGGGCACGGCGCTGTTAACCGCCCGGTGATGTTCGAACGGCGAATCATTTTGTCAGCCCGGGCGCCAAACCGCGTTAAATAACCGAAACGCCTCTCCCGAGGAGTGGAGAGGTTCGGCCAGACGGGGGCGCCAACCACTCACCGGCGGACTCACCGACGCTCTCCGCTTCGGTGGCGGCGGAGAAGAGGAGCATGCAAGTTGTTGGTAGGACGTGCGCAATTCCGCAGGCTTCGTGCGGGCACACGAAGGGCTCTGGCGTTAACGGGTGGGGAGGAAAACTGCGGATGGATATAGTTTGGCTCCCCAAGTCAAACAAAGGGTATTTTGCGGGCCGGAGACGCGGGTAAATAACTGATTCTGAATGGGTTGCTCAAAACTCTGGGGCGTCGCCAAAAGTCAGTCGAGAACTGGCTCCCCGTCGTAGACGCGGTTCGAACTTTGCTGATGTGCCCGCCGCCCCCGGTCAGACTGATGTTCCAGCAGATTCAACGGCTTCCAGGCGTCTGAGGAATCCTCAGCAGGAAACCCACGCCACCGGCTCCGGGTGCCCGTATCCCGTGTGAAAGCCCGCAGGATGAGCCGATCTCATCCTTGCGGCGGAGAAGCGCGGCGCAAGAGCATTCCTTCGAGTGAACCGAGGAAGATGCGATCGCGATCGGGGTGGCCGGCCAGCACCTCCAGCAGAGGGATGGCAATGCGCGTGTGCAAGCGTGCCGCGATGGCTGCATCGCCACAGCGCAAGATACCAGCGTTCTGCGCACGCTCAAAGATCCCCAGAATGGCCCGCAACGTAGCATCGTGGGTGTGTGCCGCTCCGTCCACCGGCTTCGTCCTCAACTGGTGGCCCACCCGCATTGCATCCGGATACCCGTTCCACAAGTCCAGTTGCAAGCGCAGCAACGCTCGAACGGCTTGGCGCGGATCGGCCTCGTGAATCGCCGACACACCGCGGGCCGCCGCATCAACCGCCGATTGAACGACTGCCGCGATCAGGGCCTCCTTCGTGGGGAAGTGCGCATAAAGCGTGGCCCGGGCGACGTCCGCTTCATCTGCGATGTCGTCGAGACGAGCATCGAGGCCGCATTCGGCGAAACTGCGCGCGGCGACGCGCAAAATACGGTCGCTTCGCGCCGCGCGGCGGCGTTCGATCCTTGGCGAAGCTGACATCCGGCTCTTTGACTCCTGAATCACAGTATACAATAATAATCTATAGGATATGAAATTGAACTACGGAGTTCACATCTGGACGCCACGCTCTTATCGGTCCTGTCTACCGATTCTCATGGCCTTGTGCGCCCTTGGCGTTCTTGCCGCGTGCAGCATCGTGGGATCCGTGGTGCCGGTTCAAATCGCCAGGCGCAAACCAATCACTCACAAGGTCGTGGCCACCGGCCGCGTCATGCCGCCGGAACGTGCGCAACTGGGTAGCACCGTTGTCGGGCGCGTTGCAGCCGTCCACGTCAAGGAGGGAGATCGAGTCAAGGCCGGCCAGCTTTTGATCCAGATCCAGGATGCGGAAGCGAAAGCGGCGGTCGAGCAGGCCATCGCAGGCGTCGCACAGGCAGAGGCGCGAGCGGGAGTCGTTCGCCAAGTCAACTCGAGGTTGGCAGCCGATTCGCTGCAACAGGCCAGGAACAATCTCGATCAGGCGCAACGCCAACACCACCGGGTGGAAAGTCTGCACGCGTCCGGAGTTGCTGCCCAGATGGATCTGGACGATGCGCGCCTGAAACTCGAGAATGCACGCAGCCAGATGCAAAGCGCGGAAACCCTCCTCGAGTCCTCCCGGCCATCGGGCAGCGATGATTTGGTCGCGGCCACGGCACTCGCGCAGGCGAAGGCGGCATTGGTCGAAGCCCACGTGCGCCTCGATCAAACCCGCATTGTCGCGCCGGCGGACCGCCTGGTGCTCACCCGGCAGGTCCACCCCGGGGACATCGTGCAGCCGGGCAGAGTGCTGATGGTGCTCGCGCGCGACAGTGAAACGGAGCTATCGGTTCAGCCCGACGAAAAGAACCTCGCGTTCCTGCGCGTCGGACAGGTTGCAACCGCCTCGGCCGATGCCTTTCCCGACGACCGTTTTGAGGCCAGAGTGATCCGGATCGCGCCGGCAATCGATGCCGACCGGGGCACGGTCGAGATCAAGCTCGTGGTGGATCGCCCCCCGCCGTATCTTCGTGCCGACATGACGATCTCGATCAATGTCGAGGTCGCATACAAGGCCGACGCTCTGGCCCTCCCTTCCGAGTCAGTCCGGGACATAGGAACCGACCACCCCTGGGTGATGCTGGCCGCTGATGGGCGCCTCTCGAAGCAGCCTGTGAAACTCGGCATTCGCGGCGACGGCGTTGTTGAGGTGATTGATGGCCTTGTCCCCGGGCAAGCGGTAGTGCCGCCATCCGCCGGACCCCTCAGGATCGGCGCCCGCGTGCGCACCCGCCCTGCGGAGGCTCGGGATGCCCTTTGAGTGGTTCGTCGCGCTCCGTTTTCTCCGGGAGGGGCGCTCACAGACGCTCCTCATCCTGGTGGGTGTGGCGTTTGGCGTGGGAGTGATGGTATTTGTGTCCGGGCTGATCAGCGGCCTGGAGATAAGCCTCATCAATAGGACTCTCGGAGCCCAGGCGCATGTCGTAGTAAGACCGCAGGAAGACCGCCCCAGGGTGCTGCCCGGACGAAACGATGCTGCGGTCGCCGTAAGCGTCGAGAAATCGGCGCAGCGTACCGCGTCGATTCCCGGATGGCAGCCTGTCTTCAACGCGATCCGCAACACGCCCCGGGTGCTGGCGGCGGCTCCCACGGTCGCGGGTTCGGCGTTCGCCGTCAAAGGCAATGTTACAGAGTCCGTCGCTCTTCGAGGGGTTGATCCCGACGAGTACGCCGGCGTCATCGACGTGGCATCGAAAATTCGTTCCGGGACGTTTCGGATGATCGGTTCCGAGGCGGTCATCGGCGTTGAGTTGGCGAAAGATCTGGGCTTGGCCGTAGGCGATAAAGTCAGGCTTGTGAATGTGGCGGGCCGCGGCGACGCTTTCACGGTCCGCGGCATCTTCGATCTGGGCAACAAGGACGTGAATCAACGCTGGGTGTTCGTATCGCTGCGGGCGGCGCAAACGATGCTGGATCTTGTGGGCAGCGTATCGACCATCGAAGTTCGAATCGGAGACGTGTTTCGTGCCGAGTCGGTTGCGAACGACCTCGTGGAGCGCACGGGGCTGGAAGCCGATAGCTGGATGAAAACCAATGCGCAACTCCTCGTCGGTCTCAAGTCCCAGAGCAGCTCAAGCTACATGATCCAGTTCTTCGTGATGCTTGCCGTTACGCTCGGGATCGCGAGCGTCCTGGTCGTGTCGGTGGTGCAGAAGTCGCGGGAGATCGGCATCCTCAAGGCCACGGGAACGTCGACCTCCCGAGTGACGCGCATCTTTCTGATCGAGGGAGGGCTCGTGGGCTTGGCCGGATCGCTCATCGGATGTGGTATTGGCACGCTGCTCTCCCTGTTCTTCATGAAGCTCGCGCTGAATGCCGACGGCACGCCGACATTCCCGGTGAACCTGAATTTGCGTCTGTTCGCGAGCGCGACGGCGGTTGCTACGATTACAGGCCTTATCGCGGCTATCGCCCCGGCTCGAAAGGCCGCGAAACTCGATCCCGTCGAGGCGATCCGTCATGGCTGACCCGGTGTTGCGCCTCGCCGGAGTCGTCAAGGAGTATGGCAATGGCGTAAAAACGCGCGTGCTCCATGGCATTGACCTGACGATTCGTCCGGGCGAATTCACCGCGCTCATCGGCCCGTCGGGCTCGGGCAAGAGCACGCTGCTCAACATCATCGGCCTGCTCGATCGCCCGACCGAAGGCAAGGTCGAGATCGAGGGGGTGGATACGAGCGCCCTCGATGACAATGGTTTGACGAATCTCCGCGGCCGGCGGATCGGCTTTGTCTTCCAGTTTCACCACCTCTTGCCCGCGTTCACGGCGCTTGAGAATGTCTTTCTGCCGATGTTCTCGGCCGCCGGACGGGCGGATGAGAAAATGCGGAAACGCGCTATGTCGCTGTTGCAACGCGTGGGGCTTGAACCGTGGGCCAACAAGCGCACGAGCACCCTTTCAGGAGGGCAACAACAGCGCGTGGCAATCGCACGATCGTTGTGCATGCGCCCGCCGCTGGTGCTGGCCGACGAACCGACCGGGAACCTGGACACTCGTAGCGCGGATCAGATTTTCGAACTTCTTCGCTACATCAACGAAAACGAGCGCACGGCGTTCCTCGTCGTCACTCACGATCCGCGCCTGGCCGCACGCTGCGATCGAATTGTGGAACTGGTGGACGGCCTGCTTGTGTCGGATCGGTCCAATGCGGCCATGTGACCTGCCCCGCGGCATCATAGCCTGTCATCCCAGGGACCGGCCCGGCTCGCCATTGCGCAAGGAAAGCACAGGCCGGCCGCTGACGAGCCGAAGCTGTGGTTCACGTCGGTGGAGAGCTTTGCCCGGGTGCTGTCGGATCGCAATCGGAGGGTTCTCGAAATAATCGCCGGCCAGGCGCCTGAATCGCTGGCGCAGTTGGCAGAACTGACCGGCCGGCAGAAATCGAACCTTTCGCGCACGCTCAAGACCATGGAGCGGTACGGATTCATCAAGCTTGAGCGGGGACCTCGGGGTTCTGTCATTCCGAAGGTTCCCATACCAGCGGATCTCCTGTCCCGATCCGCCCGGAAGCGGCCTCCCAACTCATGCGGAAGTGAGGGCCAGCCTCGAAGAGCGGACTCCGCTGAGTGCCGGCACCGGCATTCGTGCTGACGGCGCGGGACGATCTCCACGACGCCTCGCAAACCGGGTTCTGATTATTTCCGCGTTTACCGTGCGTTAAACATCGTCCCGGTATGCTGGCTACTGTGGAACGCTTCATTCGCTGATTGCGCCGGACCGGGCTTGGTGACCACCCCGAGTGGAAGAATGTTAACAGGGAATCAGGCATGAGACTCTTGATCGTTGAGGATGAACCGGAAGCCGCTCGTCTCCTTGCAGATGGACTGCGGGAGATGGCATACGCCGTGGACGTGGCGTACGACGGTGTCACTGCGATCGAGAAGGCGTACTGCAACTCCTACGACCTCATCATCCTCGACCTGATGCTCCCCGGCAAAGACGGATACGCCGTCTGCCGCGAACTGCGCGCCACCGGCAACACCCTGCCGGTCCTAATGCTCACCGCACAGGATCAAGTGGACAAGAAAATTCGCGGACTCGACAGCGGCGCTGACGATTATCTTACGAAGCCGTTCGATCTGGGAGAACTCGGCGCGCGGGTTCGGGCTCTATTGCGCCGCGGACCAGCCCTCCGGGACCCGATCCTCCGGGTGGCCGATCTCGAACTCGACACCCGCCGCCGAAGCGCGCGTCGCGCCGGTCGTGCAATCGAGCTTACCGCCAAAGAGTACGCCTTGCTCGAGTTCCTGGTTCGCCAACACGGGCAGGTCGTCGGGCGCGCGGAGATCTCCGAGCATGTCTGGGACGAGCGTTTTGATCCGTTTTCGAAGGTGATCGAGGTCTACATCCAACGTCTGCGCCGAAAAGTGGATTCCGGCGGCACGGTTCCACTGATTCACACGCGCCGTGGCGAAGGCTATCTGCTGGATGATCGGGGGGACGCCGATGCTTAAGTCAATCCGGATGCGGCTGACCGCCTGGCATACCGGCGTACTCTCGATCATTCTTGCCGTCTTCGGGACGGTGGTTTACTTCACCATTGCGAAAACGTTGTATGAACGCCTGGATGGCGAACTCGCCAGCGTCGCCGATGTAATTGCGTCCTCATTGACTCACGAAATACAGGAGAACCGGAACCAGGAGAGAGGCGAGGCGGCATTCCGCACAGTGCTGCCCGGTCTCCATCAGGTCACCTCCCAGGACTGCGCGCTTGCTGTTTTCGAGGAAAACCGGCTGGTCACCAGGAAACCTCCTGCGAGCGACTCGGATCCTTTGCCCGCCACGCCTCCTCGAACGTCCGTTGGCACGCGGGACTACGCATCGCGCGCGGGCTGGCGTATCCTGACCACCACGGTTCACATCCGTCCGGCCCAGCGTGATTACGTCCTCATGCTTGCGGAACCGGAAGCTGCCACCACCGCGGAACTCGCCCGGCTTCGCCGTGGAATCCTTCTTGCGATTCCGCTGACTTTGTTGCTGGCTGCCTTCGGCGGCTGGTGGATGGCGCGAAAGAGCCTTTCCCCGGTGATGACGATGTCACAGACGGTAGACGGCATCGATCCGTCCAGCCTCGGGCGGCGCGTCCTGACGCCGAACGCACACGATGAATTGGGCCGCTTGGGCGCCACATTCAATCGCCTGCTGGCCCGCCTGGAGCGAGCCTTCGACGAGCAGCGGCAATTCATGGCGGATGCCGCGCATGAGCTGCGGACGCCGGTTTCAATCGCCCACACCGCGGCCCAGTTCGCGCTGGGGCAGCCGCATCGCGAGGAAACCGAGTACCGCGACCTGCTTAAGACCGTCGAAGGGCAGACACGCCGGCTGGGGCGCTTGGTGCAGGACCTGTTTCTTCTATCCCGCGCTAACGCCGGGCCGCTCCCGCTTCGGCGTGAATTGCTCTACCTCGATGAGCTCGTGATGGACGTCGCGAATCAGGTGGAGGTGCTGGTCCGGCAAAAGAACATTCGGGTGCTGGTCGAAGGTCTCCAGGAGACGCCGTTCCGGGGAGACGACGAACTTCTCCGCCGGCTCCTGATGATCCTGCTCGATAATGCGTTTCAGCACACGCCATCAGGGTCGGAGGTAGCCATCCAATTTAAACCTGGCGACAAGGACTGCCTGATCGTGGTGCGCGACAGCGGTCCCGGAATTCCTGAACGCGATATCCCTCACGTTTTCGAGCGGTTTTATCGCGCTGACAAATCCCGGCCGCACGGCACAACCGATTCCGGAGGCGCGGGCCTTGGGCTTCCAATCGGCCGCACCATCGCCGAGGCTCATGGCGGGACGCTCGACCTGATTTCAACCGGCCCGGAGGGCAGCACCTTCCAGATCGCATTGCCGCTCGAAGTGAACGCGATCGAGGAGCAGCCCCTGCTCGACAACGACGGCCAGAAGGCCGACAAATTCAATTCGATTGGAGGATCCTCATGAAGAAAACGTTTGCTACGAGAGGGGCCGGAATTCTCGCGGCTGCGATCGCAGGTCTTGTCCTGCTACCCGGCACAGCGCAGGCGCACTGTGACGGAATGGACGGCCCGGTTGTCCAAGCTGGCCGCGCCGCACTGGAGCGGGGAGATGCCGGCCTGGCACTCGTGTGGGTGCAGCCGAAAGACGAGCCGGAGATACGGAATGCGTTTGCCCGAACGCTTGCGGTCAGAAAACTGAGCCCGGAAGCGAGGGAACTGGCCGACCGCTATTTCTTTGAGACACTCGTCCGCATTCACCGCGAGGGTGAAGGCGCTCCCTATACCGGCCTGAAACCGGCCGGCCGCGACTTGGGGCCGGCGATACCGGCCGCCGACAAGGCTATTGCCGGAAGCTCGGTCGAACCAGTGCTGAATCTTCTGAAAGACAGCATCCAGAAGGGTGTCCGCCAGCGGTACATGGAGGTGTCGCACCGGCGCGATTTCGATCCGGCTGATCTACAGTCAGGACGAGCCTATGTGAAGGCTTACGTGGAGTTTCTGCACTACGTGGAAGGCGTTTACGCCGCGAGTGCGGCTTCCCATGCCCACGAGGCCGTGGGCCATCAAGGAGAACAGCCGATCCACCACCACGAACCGTAACGACGATTGAGGGGCTTGAAAGGGAGACAGGAACAATGAACAAGAAGATGATAATGATCCCGGTGGTGCTGCTTGGCGCGCTGGGCCTCGCTATCCAGTTGGTACCCTACGGGCGTAATCACGCCAATCCGCCGGTTCGGCAGGAACCGCAGTGGGATCGACCGGAAACCCGTCAACTCGCGCAACGGGCGTGTTTCGATTGCCACAGCAACGAGACGAAATGGCCCTGGTACGCCAGTGTCGCTCCGGTGTCCTGGTTCACGCAGCGGCACGTGGACAAAGGCAGGCGAGATCTGAATTTTTCCGAATGGGACCTTCCCCAGAAAGAGGCGAAGAAGGCGGTCAAGGAGCTTCAGCAAGGGAAAATGCCGCTGCAGTCCTATACCTTGGCGCACCCGCAGGCCCGTCTGCAACCGGCGGAGCAGCAACTCCTGATGGTGGGGTTGAAGGCCACGCTGCAGGGCCAAAGCGGCACAAGCAGGGCCAGACACCACGACGATGATGATGATCGGGAGTGAACGGCTTCGGCGTGTTTGCGAATCGAGTTGTATTAGAGAGGGGCACTACGCAACCGCCGGAAATAGTGCGTCAATCAGTGGCTTAAGCCAATGCCGGTCGGCGGCTGCTCCATACGAATCCCACGTTTGGAGAGCCGCCTTGATTCGGCCGGCCTCTGCGTCGGTGAACTCGAACTCTCTGTCGGCCAGCGAGAGCGCGGGAGTCCAGACCACGCGTTCCTGACCAGCAACGATTTCCCGCTTCAGCTCGATGGTCTTCTCTTCGTCGGAATCCAGCGCGATACGATCCTGGATGGCCCAGATCGCGCGAATCGAACCCACGTCTGCCCGCTGCGCACCCAGGAGCGCGTGCAGGTTCAGACGCTGGGTGTGGTCCAGCATTAGTTTCATTGGTTCGCCTTTCAATTTACGGATTGGAGTAGAGCAGGATGTAACCTGCGGTCACGCCAGCGGGGTTCTTCACTTTCAGGCAACCGGACCATCCGGATGGGCTGCTCGCACCGACGATCTCGGCGAGGCGATAGCCCGATCCTACCAGCAACTCCCCGTTGGCGAGCACCTCGAGGAGCGTGTGGTCCGCGAGGCTCGACCCGGGGCCGCGCACTTTGAGCGGCGACTCGTTGGCGTCCTTGCCCACCACCAGGAGCGACCCGCAGGCAACTCCGGCCGCAACGGGGCCAGCTTGGTAGCCCCACGTGCGCGCGTACCCGCGCTTCGGATCGTTGCCCTGCTGGAGGCACGCGCCCCACGCGTGAAACGCCTCGCCCGAGGTCCAGCCATCGGTGTAGTGGCCGATGGCGATCCATAAGGACGTGGCGCCACCGGTCATCGTGCCGATGATCTTGAACCGCTGCCAGGACGTGGTGAGGGTGACGGCTGTGGGTCCGGCGAGCCACGTGGTCCATCCGTTGTCGAGGATGCCGATCGAGACGGTCATCGTTCCGGACGGGACCTTGAGCCAGACGTAAAACGTGTACTGGCCGTTGGCCACGAGGCCTGCGATGTTCTGCCGGATCAGGCCCGCCCCGCCGCTCGCCGTGATCGCATCGGCGGTCTGGTTGCCATCGGGCGCGACCACGCTGTTCGCGCTCACCGTGCAGGTGCCGCCGTTTTTGTCCCAGGCCGCCACGGAGAAGTCTTCGGAATACTTCGCCATGTTCTCGAACGCGCCGCCGACGGTGCAGAACGGGCCGCACTCGACGGAGTTGAAGTGCGAGTCCTCGAACGCCCACAGGTTGTTGGCGGCGGCGTAGGCGAACGATGCGCCGCCCGCTGCGTCGCGCAGGACCACGGTGCTCGCCGTTGGGTAGGCGGTCGCGTCGGTGATCTCCGAAGACGTGTGCGTGTGGACCGACGCCGCCTTGCCCGCCAGGTCCGCAGCCAGGCCGGTGACGTCGGCCTCCGCATGCGTGTGCGCTGGCAGGTCGCCTGCAACCAGCGTGTCCCATTCGGGCAACGCCGACGCCGACCCGGTTCCGGTCTGGCGCAGGAACTTGCGCGTCGTGGTGGTGTTGCCCGCCAATCGTGCCCAGGCCGGCGTTCCGTTGGCCGCGATCAGGTCGCCCAGGACCGGTGAGGCCGCCACGCTGTCCGAATGGGTGGTAGAGAGCAGGTTGTGGTTGGCCGACCCGCCTGCCGCCGCGATGGTCACGTCCACACGATCGCCGCCCGGGTCGTCCGTGACGGTCAGCGTGACGTTCGATCCCTCGATCAGGTTCAGGCCGCGGCGGGTGCCTACATCCGTGCCCGCCTTCTGAACCCGGAACGGCATCGAGCCGGAGACGATATCCGCCGCCACGTGAGTGTGGGCGGGCAGGTCCGCGGCCGCGAGCAACGCGCCGGCCGTCACGCGGCCCTTGGCATCCACCGTGGTCTTGGTGTAGGTGCCCGGCGTTACGCCCGTTGCCGCGAGCGAGACCACGCCGGCGTTCACATCGAGGCCTCCAACGGCATCGATCTCGACGATGCCCTTGCTCGTGGTCGTCGCGTCCGGATAGGTAGGCGAGCCGAACGTCTGCCCGGGCGCGAAGTCGATGATGGCGTCCATCGCCAGGTGATTCGACGCGTTCAACTCCATCCCGAGGTCGCCCGAGCCGTCGGCCTTACGCCACTTGATCGCGCCGGCGTTCGGCAGACGCACGAGTCCGGTCGCCGCCTTCGCGCCCGAGCCGAACTCCGCGCCATCCTGGAAGGTCTTGAGGCCGGTCACGGTGACCGCGCCGTCCTTGCGGACGTAATTGCGCGCGGCGGCGGTGCCCAACTCGTTCTCGACGGCCAGGACCGCGGACTGGAGCGCGGTGATGAAGCCCGCGACCATGTTCGCCTTCACCGCCGCGCCGTCGTTGTGGGCGGCGGCGGCCGTGCCGAACGCTCCACGCTGGCACCCGGTAAACTGCGTGGCGGTCTTCGCCGTGTAGACGATCAACTCGTCGTCGATGGACAGCACCCCGTAGCTCGCCGCGAAGCCTCCGGACGTCGAGGCCACGCTGATTGTGGAATCGCCCGCCAGCACGGCGCCCGTAGCCGTCGTCTCCAGAGGTTTCGAGGAGAACGCATCGACCGGCGTGCACAAGCTTGCCGCGCTATCGATTGCGCCGGGATAGTCACTCGCCATTGAGTTTCCTCTCGTTCAACTTGAAGCGGTTAAGCGCGCCACCCGCGGGCGCGACAATATCCACGGCCCGCGCGACCTCGACGGCGCGCGCGGCGCGCGGCTTGTGATACGTCGCCGAAGTAGCACGCGATTGAGTCCATGCCGCAAGCGGCACCGGCCTGCTGTTCAGGCAGAACTGGTCGAAGGCCCAGAAGCACATCGAGTAATAGCGCGCCTGCCGCCAGAGGCCGTAGGCCTGCGCGATGGGCGGGTCCGGTGGGCCGTAAATGCCCGCCAGGTACATGCATTCCGACGCCGGCCGCCCGAGCACCTTCGCGGCATGCGACATGGTCGCGCGCATGAGCGCGGTGTTCTTCTGCCAGATGTCGTAGTCGAAGCCCTCGCAGCGGAAGTACTTGATCCCGTAAGCGGACGTCTTCCACTCGTTCGGCAGGTTCACGTGCATCAAGAGTCGCCGGTACGCAGCATCCGGCGGCGGCGCGCCCTGGTTCGCGTCAAGCGGCCACAGGCACTCGAAAACGGCTGTCGGGTGCGTGGCGCGCACGTACGAGATCACGTCCTGGCAATAGGACCAGATCCGATCCCGCAGGAAGTCGGCTGTCTCGAACGGGTGTGCCGGGTCGCCAGCCGGATCATCCGTATTCGAAACGAACGGCCAAATCTGGTGACCTTTCGCTGCCTGAAACGCATCGATGGTCTCCTGATCGTAAAAGGGCATGCCGCCCAGCGGGTCGAGCGCGCGGTTGTCGAAGTACCACCACTGCGTCTCGCCGAACTGGAGCACGATGGGGAGGCCCGCCGCCGCGATCTGGTCGGCGCACTCCCGATACATCTGGCGCAGGTAACTCCGAACGCGTGTCCCGAAGTGCATCTGGTATGACGGCACATCGAGGAACACGCCTTCGCCCGGCTCGACCAGACCGCCGTTCATCCGTAGATACCTGGCGCGCATGGCGGCGGGCGGGTTGTAGACCTCCATCGAGAACGCGAACGACGCCTGGATGCCGACCGAGGCGAACTGGCCGGCGAGGTCCCTGATCCACCGCCGCGCGCCCTCGGTCATCACCGGCGAGGCGGCATCGAGAATCTCCCAATCCCCCTCGTTGCCAGCCGTGCCCATGTGGTCATCGAGCGTAAGCGTCACCGAGTTGGGTGGGCTTACCGCGAGATCACCGAACGCCCAACCGGGAGCTTTGGACTGTATCCGCAGCGTGGTGCTCGTGCCGAAGGCGTTGTCGGCCCACACGCCGGCGAACGTGCCGTTGATCGCCGCGCGGAAGTGCGAGACAACGTTCTTGAGCGTCTCGCCGTAGCCGATCGCGTGCGCGATGGTCGTGCCGCCGATCGAGAACGACACCACGTCGCCGGCCGCAGGCGTGCCCGAGAACTCAATCGTGGCGTACGGATAGGTTGCGCCCACACGCTGCCGCTTGTTGTTCCAGAAGACGCCCATGTAAACGTCGGCGTGGCCCAGGAACCCGAGCTTTCGAAGATGCCACAGGTGCCAGGCGGGCGGCTTCTTGTAGCCGTGGTCGGTATCGAAGTCGATGGCGAGCGAAACGTCGGGGTAGCTCGTGGGCGCGTCGGGCGCGTCCTGCGGCACCAGCGGCCACAGGTAATCGAAATAGAAGTAATAGCCGCCGTTCGAGGTTTCGTAAAGCGCGGTGATCGTGACCGTGTGGTTGCCGGCCATGACATTGCGCGCGATCTCGAGGTTGGCCGTCGTGCCGCCGTACTCGAATAGGTATAGATCGAACGGCGAGCCCGGAACCTCTACGCCGTCGATCTCGACTTTGACCTTGCCGCAGTCGGTATTGAGGAACGTGCCCAAGTGCAGGCTGTGCATCTCGGGGAACGAGTAGGCGACCGTAACGCGCCGCAGATCCGTCGCACTCGCCGGCGCGGTGCGGCGCGCGTGGCCGCCGCTCCACCACTGCGACGGCCAGCCGGGAGCGCCGTACCTGTAGTCCTCCCAAAACCCCTCGTACTTGCATCGCCCATCGGACTCTTCAATCCGCGGGCTGCCGCCGCCGACCGGAAGGCTCCTGTCGCCCGTCACCTTGAGCTTCGACAGTGTCGCGCTCCACTCGACGTCGGAGGAGAACCCGCTCCACGGAAGCCTCGACATGCGCGTTCCGGCTGGCCAGGCGCGCAGCTCGGTGCCCTCGTAGCCACGCACGACGGTGATCGCACCCGGCAGCACCTTCGTGAGCAAGACACGCTCCTCCTCGACGCCATCGCTCACGAAATACCGCCCGCCCGTGAGTGCGTCCGCGCCGGTTACCTGCCAGGCGGTATCGAATGCGGAATCGGTCACGTCGTCCAAGAGGAAGCAACCGTCTTCGAGCGCCTCTTCCGTGAGTTCGAAACGGGGCGCGAAGACCATGTAAATCTTGCGGCAGTTCTCCGTGGGCACGCGCCGGCCGCGCCTGTCCGTGAGCGAGTCAAGCGGAAGCCGGATGTGGTACTTGATGTTGTTGTCACCGCCGGAGAAGGCGTACGTTTCGCCGGAGCCGCCGCTCCATCGAAAGCCCTGGTTCGGGTCGGGTGAGCCGCCCATCGTGCGGCCATGCGTCACGAGCACCCGGTCGAGGTTGCCGAGTTTGCCGTAAAGCGTGCCATCCGCCGTGCTGCTCTTAAAACCTAATTCGAGCGTTGCGGAATTGTAATCGCTCCCCTCGCGGGCGAGCGCGCCGAACACGCCCGACTGGTCCGGGCCGAACCTGCCGTCCACGCCCTCGCCGGGTGTGCCGATCATTTCGACCAGTTTTTCGGCCAGATGAACAGCGTGCGTCTCCCTGGTCACGTAGGTGCCTTTGGCATGGGTCTTCGTGATCACCGCCAGGATGCTCACGCCCGTAACCCCGACCAGCCGGGTGGTTTCCTCGTTCGTGCCGCCGCGCTCGAACGTGACCGTGTCGCCGGTGCTGAAGCCTTTCACCTTGACGACGGGAATCTCCACGTAGGTGGGCACGCCGGGCGCGCTCTCCGCGGGCGCAACCTTGTCATCGAGCGTCGTCTCGACCCTGCAATCCGTGCTCGTGACGGTGTAGCGCGTGTCGCGGAAGTAGAGGTGCAGCCAGTCGATGCCGCCGTCCAGGATCTCCTTGCCCGAGATCTCGAACGAACAGGTGGCCGGCTTCTCGCGGCCCTCGATGGTAGTGGCGTAATCGAGGAGGCGCACCTCGTAGGTGTCGTCGGGCGTGCCCGCGCCGCAGATGAACGTCATGGCGTCCCAGGAGACCGACGGGTATTTCGCCGCATCGAACCGCATGGCGCCGTCGAGCGCGTGGTCGTACTCGAAGTCGAACTCGACGATCAAGTTCTGCAAGTTCGTCCTGGGCAGCGGCTTCAGGCGCAGGTGGTTGAAGTAATCATAGGCATTGTAAAGGCCCAGGACCGCGAAATCCTCCGCAGCTTGGAAGATGCCCGAGATGGACACACCCGTCTCAGAGGCGTCGTGTAGCGTGGTCGTCGCGGCGCGGCCTGTGAAGCCCTGCAACTGGAAGTTGCGGCGGGGATCGAAAATCCAGAGCGGTTCAGTTGTCATCGCGGTATCTCACTTGCGCGGACTCCTGCGATAATGGGGCGAGGTTGAACCATGCAGGCGACCAATTTCGAACGAAT
>JADLBG010000401.1 GCA_020847895.1 Bryobacterales bacterium | reverse complement strand
TGCCGCGGCTTGCGCCGGTGACCAATGCTGTCCGTTGTGCCATGAAATGAGTACCGACTTTCCATCATAGTAAAAGGAAGACCAATCCTCTTGAACCTATGGCTTATACCGACCTGCGAGAATTTATGCGCGCCCTCGAATCGAAGGGCGAGTTGAAGCGCGTCTCCTGCGAAGTGGATCCTTACCTCGAGATCGCCGAATTCGCGGACCGCGCCGTGAAGAAGGGCGGGCCGGCTCTGCTGTTTGAGAAGCCGAAGGGCTCCTCTGTTCCGGTGCTCATCAATGCCTTTGCCGGCGCGCGCCGCATGGAGATTGCGCTAGGGGTGTCTTCGGTGGACGAGATCGCCGGACGCATTGCCGAATATCTCGAAATGCGCATGCCGGAAGGCCTGTTGGGAAAACTGAAGATGCTGCCGAAACTCGCCGAGATGGGCGCGTTCTTTCCCAAGACGGTGTCCGGCGGGCCATGCAAGGAAGTCATCCGCAAGGATCGTTTCTCGCTCAAAGAGTTTCCGGTGCTGCATTGCTGGCCCCAGGATGGGGGGCCATTCATTACCTTGCCCATGGTGTTCTCCCATAACCCGGACACGGGGAAGCGCAACTGCGGCATGTACCGCATGCAGGTCTATGACGAACGGACCACGGGCATGCACTGGCAGACGCACAAACAGGGCGCCGAACACTACCGCCGTCTTCTGAAGGAGGGTAAGCAGACGAAGATGCCGGTTTCGGTGGCGATCGGTTGCGACCCGGCCACCATGTACTCCGCTATTCTTCCGCTGCCGCCGGACCTCGATGAGATGATGATTGCCGGATTCCTGCGTTCGAAGCCGGTGGAAATGGTCAAGTGTGAAACCAATGACATCCTGGTGCCGGCGCAGGCGGAAATCGTACTCGAGGGCCATGTCGTTCTCGGCGAAATGAGGACCGAGGGCCCGTTCGGAGATCACACGGGCTTCTATTCGCTCGAGGACGAATACCCCGTCTTTCATGTCGATTGCATCACCCACCGCAAGAATCCCATCTACGCCGCCACCATCGTGGGGCCGCCGCCGATGGAGGATTTCTACATGGGCAAGGCCATCGAACGGATCTTCCTCCCCCTCATGCGCCTGCAATTGCCGGAAGTGCGCGATATCTGTATGCCCGCCGAGGGGGTATTCCACAACCTGATTCTGGTGTCGATTCGCAAGTCCTACCCCGGACATGCGCGCAAAGTGATGCACGCCATCTGGGGACTGGGACAGGCCATGTTCAGCAAGGTAATCGTCGTGGTGGACGAAGACGTGAACGTGCAGGACGTGGGGGAAGTGGCGTGGAAGGCTTTGAACAACATCGACCCCGAGCGCGATATCCAGTTCGTCCTGGGGCCGGTCGACTCCTTGGATCACGCCAGCCGCCTGCCCAACTACGGCTCGAAGATGGGCATCGACGCCACCCGCAAATGGAAGGAAGAGGGCTTCCACCGGCCCTGGCCGGATGTGATCACGATGAGCGCCGACGTGCAGAGCCGGGTGGACGCCCTGTGGAAAAAGGCGGGCCTCTCCTGACCGGACAAATTGTCTGCTTCCTCCGGACAAACAAAGCCCGGAAACCGGACACTTTGTCCGGCTGCGCCCATGAGCTTCGATAACTGATTTAGAATCAACGGCGCTCGATTGGCTCCTGCATTGCACTTGTTAACGCGCGAATGCAATTCGTCTAAAGGAGTCTTGCACGACATGAAGAACGGGTCCAATCCATCCACGTTCTCCCCGGTCCGAATGGAGACCAGGGACTTGATCGCACTGGCGGTCTCGTTAGCCGGCGCTCGAGGAAACGCGCGGCAAACAGCGGATAGCTCCAAGCCAAAGCGCCAGCAGGTGGCGGCTGTCGCGCATCCCGACATGGCTACCTGGGGAGGATAGCCCGAGGGAGAGATCCGACGGAGACCAATTCATGAAGAATCTGCCCAGGGCACTTACACTATTTCTATTTGCGGGGACAGTTTTCGCCGATCCCAGGATTTCGCGCGATCTGGATGGCCGGAACTCCAATCAACTGGTCGACGTGATCATCCAATTCAAAGTCCCGCCGTCGAACAACGACTTACAGCAAGTGGGCCCGTTCGGGCAATTGAGGCGTCAGTTCCGGAGCATGAAGGCCATCCACGTCCGCATGCCGGAAAGGTTCATTCAAATCTTCAAGCTGCTTCCGAACGTCGCCTACATCTCCCCGAACCGGCCGATGAAAGGCTCGCTCGATGTCACCACGGGAACGGTGGCCGCCAATCTTGCCTGGTCGTCCAACTATACGGGAGCAAACGTGGGAGTGGCGGTAATCGACAGCGGCATCACATCCAGGGATGACTTCAAGAATGCCGGTGGAGCCTCCAGGGTGGTCTACAGTGAGAGTTTCGTCGACGGGCAGTCTGCCGCGGACGCTTATGGGCATGGAAGCCACGTCGCGGGAATCATCGGCTCCGCGGGATACTCCTCGATTGGAACCCTATTCACGCACACATTCAAAGGTGTCGCTCCGGGCGTGAACCTCATCAATCTCAAGGTGTTGGATCAGAACGGCGCGGGCGGCGAAGCGGATGTCATCGCCGCCATTCAACGGGCGATCGACCTTAAGAACGCCTATAACATTCGCGTCATCAATCTCTCACTGGGACGTCCGGTGCACGAAAGCTACACCCTGGATCCTCTCTGCCAGGCAGTGGAGGCCGCATGGAAGGCCGGAATCGTGGTGGTGGTCGCCGCCGGCAACTACGGGCGGGACAACAGCCGCTGGACAAGAGGCTATGGAACTATTGCCTCTCCCGGCAACGATCCTTATGTCATTACCGTAGGCGCCATGAACGCGAAGGGGACCGTGCCGCGAGCCGATGATTCGATTGCCAGTTTCAGCTCCAAGGGACCCACCGCATTTGACCACGTGGTCAAGCCGGACATTGTGGCGCCCGGTAACAATGTCGTCTCCGTGATGGCGCCCAACAGCACACTCGCCGCGACGTATCCGAGGACTCTGGTCAACAACTCGTATTACATCGTGGGCGGGAGTGGAAAGTCTACTAACTATCTGAGACTCAGCGGGACCAGTATGGCGACCCCCGTGGTAAGCGGCGCGGCGGCGCTCCTGCTCCAGAAGGACCCGTCCCTGACCCCCGATCAAGTGAAGGCGCGGCTGATGAAGACAGCCGTCAAGGCCCTGAACCTGTATACGCAGGGAGTCGACGCCTACACATTTGAAGCCTTCAACAACCAGGCGGATATCTTCACCGTGGGGGCGGGGTATCTTGACATTCCCTCCGCCCTTGCCAACACCGATAAGGTCTCCTTGCCCGCTCTCTCGCCGGCTGTCTCCTACAACCCGGTGTCAAGAAAAGTGACTCTGCTCCGTAACTCCTCGGTGGTCTGGGGTGACTCCGTGGTATGGGGCGACTCCCTCGTTTGGGGAAGCTTCGTGTTCAACGGCGTCCTCAGCGGGAACTCCGTGGTTTGGGGTGACTCGGTGGTGTGGGGCGATTCGTTAGCCACGGGCTTCAGCGTGGTGTGGGGTGACGCAACCACCCTGGCGATGTCCATACAGGCCCTGGCCGCGGACGACGGAGACCAGTAGCCTGATTCCACATCGGGTGAGATACTTCCATGCCCAGGAACGCCAGAATTTACATCGCCTGCGTCGCCGTGCTCGGGTTGGGGCTGCTGGCCCTCTCCCTGGCCACGGGATGGGAATCGCAGGACGCGGTGCGGTACACCGCCTACGTAGGACTTGCCTTGATCGCATCTACCTGGAAAGTGAGGCTGCCCGGAATGCAGGGAACGATGTCGGCGAACTTCCTTCTCATTCTCATTGGGGTAGCGGAACTCAGCATGGATGAGACGCTGGCCATGGCGTCACTGGCGGCTGTCGTCCAGTGCCTTTGGAGAGCGGCAAAGCGGCCGGCGCCGGTTCAGATCTTGTTCAATGCAGGCGCCATATGCTTGAGCGTCTATGCAAGCTACCAGATCGCGCATCTCTTTTCCGCCGCGCCGCGCGCGCCCGTCTATCTGGCGCTCGCCGCGGCCGTATTCTTCATCATCAATACGGGGCTCGTCTCCCAGGTGTTGGCCCTGCTGAACGGCAAACGGCTGCTCGACGTGTGGAGGAACTGCCATCTCTGGACCTTTCCCTACTATCTGGCCGGCGCCGGGATCACGGCGGTGATATGCGCCGCCGACCGCACCATGGGCTGGAAGCAGTCGCTGCTGCCGCTTGGGTTGATGTACCTGCTCTACACTTACTACCGGACTTACATGAGCGAACATCTGGCGGTGCTTACCAACTCCAGCGCCGTGGCGGGGCTCGGCAATGCTATCGGAGCGTTGGCCGCGCGCGTCGCGGAGGCAGGCCCGGAAAGCAGCGCTCCGAAGCCGGCTTCATCCTGAATTTTGGCTCTCCCGCGCCACGCCCAACATGACTCATTGATCTTGGGCCAGGTACGCGCCACGGGATACGCTTGTGGCGAGAGAAGGAGGTTCCACCGCCGGCAGCGTGGACAGCAATTGGCGGGTATAGCCGTGCCGGGGAGCCCGGAGAATGCCGGCGACTGACCCTCGTTCTACAATCCTCCCCTCGTGCAGCACCGCCAGACTATGGCAAAGCGAAACCAAGGCATGGAGGTTGTGCGAGACGAAGAGAATCGCGGTTCCCCATTCGCGGTTGGCATTACGCAAGACTTCGAGCACTTCGCGCTCCGTCAGCGGATCGAGCGCGCTGGTGATTTCATCGGCGACAAGCAGGGCGGGTTTGTGCAGCATCGCCATGGCGATCAGGACGCGTTGCGCCTGCCCCACGCTGATTTCATCCGGCAACCGCCGCAGAAAATCCGGCGTCGGGGGAAGACGAAAGCTTTCAAGCAATCGCATCACATCCGCCCGCTTTTCGCGCCAGCGGACCCGCGAGTGGGCTTCCCAGACAAGTTGAAACTGCCGGTCGAGGGTCAGCGCCGGGTTGAGCGCGGCTTGGGCGCTCTGCAGCACCAGCGCCATCTCGCATCCCCGTACACGGCGCATCTCCCTTTCGGGGATCGTCAGCAGATTCCGTCCCCGCAGGCGCAGTTCTCCGCTGACGGCCCCTCCGCGCAGATGGAGCAGCCGCATCAGCGCCAGCGCGAGAGAGCTTTTCCCGGACCCGCTCATGCCCGCCAACCCCACCATTTCTCCGTCTTCCACCCGCAAGACCAGGTCCGGCAGGACAGCCTGCTTGCCGTAGCGTACCGTAATCCTGGCTTCGAGCAGGGGATAACTCATTGCTTGCCGGCCACCGGCCGTTCGAGATAGAGACGCTCGGCATTCCACAGAAGACGGGGTTTGAGAGCGCTGGGCTCCGTTCCGCGAACGCTCGCGCCGACAGCCATCAAGGCATAAGGGTGTACGAGGAATATCACCGGGGCCTGGTCGTAGACGATCTCCTGAAGCCGGCCGACAATCCTTTTCCGCTCTTGCGGATCGTAGCTTGCGGCCTGTTGTTTCATCAGACGGTCAATATCGGCCTCCCATGGGGTTGCCGGCTTCGCCTGCCTCGGGTTCCAGGGATGATGAGACGACGAGCTGAGCCAGACGTTCATCTGGTCGTTCGGATCGAGGTCAATACCGGAGAGACTGAGCAGGCAGGCCTCGTAATCGTGCGTATGGTTGAGCCGCTCGATAAGAGCGGGAAAATCGAGGGCCGCCACGTTCACCTTTATCCCGAGTTTCGCCAGGTCTTCCTGCAGAAGGGCGGCGATGCGCGCGCGGTTCCGGTTGCCGGAGTTGGTGATCAATGAAAACTCGACGGCATGCCCGCCGGCGTCCAGAAGGCGGTCCTCCCGCCGGCGGAAACCCGCCGCGGCAAGCCGCTTTCGCGCCGATTCGGTATCCTGCCTTGGCGGAGCGAGCCTCGGGTTGTACCAGAACTTTGCCGCCGGCGAGAACGGCCCGGCAGCCTCCACGGCCAACCCCCGGAACACCAACCGAACGATATCCTTTCTCGAGATGGCTTCGGAGATGGCGCGCCGGAACGCCTGTGAGCGGAACCAGGCTTTGCGATATTCGGCGATGGGCGCGGCGGGGCTTTGATTGAACCACAGCATTTCGGACTCGAGCGATGCTCCGGCATCCACCGCCTCGCCTGGGGCCTGCCGCCGGAGACGGTCAAAGCTATCGGCGTCGAGATTGCTGATCAACTGCAGTTCTCCGCGCCGGAACCGCGTCAGTTCGATATCACGGTTCAATTGGATCTCGAAGATGATGGCGTCGAGGTAGGGAAGCCGCGCGCCGGCCGAGTCCACCTTCCAATAGTTCGGGTTTCGCTCGAGGCGCAGCGCCACTCCGGGCTGGGAATGCGCGAGGCGAAAGGGCCCGAGCACGGCCTTCTCCTTGATGGGAGAGCGGGAGGACAAGAGCGGCGCCTCGTCGAACAGATCCTCGAGCGCCGATACGGGAGAGGCGAATTCGAGCGAGATCTCGAGCGGGTTGGGGCGCTCGAAGCGCTGGATCCTGGCGGCCGTGCGGAAGATCTCCCCCGCGGGCGAGGCGAGCCCCGGGTCGGCCAACCGCCTGAGCGTGTACTCGACATCGGCCGCGTCGAAGGGCGTTCCGTCGGAGAACCGGACGTTCGGGCGCAAGTGGAAAGTGATTCGTTTGCCTGCGTTTCCCACCTTCCAGGCCGAGGCCAGTTCCGGTTCGAGTTGTTGCGTACGGCGGTTGCGGCGCAAGAGGACCCCGGAGGTGAGGTAGCGAACCACCTCGGAAGGTTCATCGGTGACCATGAGGGGATCGAGCGATTTCGGCTCGCCCCTCAGGCACAAACGAAGTTCGCCTCCACGCGGCGCGGCCGCGAGCAGCGCCACAAAAAAAACCGGCATCAACAGAAGGAGGCGGAAATTTTTCATGCTATCCTCCGCGAGCGGCCGAACAATTCATGCATCGCCAGCAGGCTCAGCAACACCAACACGGCGGGAGCAATGAGCCATGGAGATTCCGCCACGGCGCCTGGACTTGTCAGGCCGGCGAGAAGGTTCCCCCACGATGGAAGCGGTTCGGAAACCCCCAGCCCAAGCATTCCGAGATTGGCTTCTCCGAGCAGAAACGCCGGCAGCGCGAGCAGGAATTGCGCCTCGAGTACGGGTGTCAGATTCGGCAGCAGGTGGAAAGCGAGCAGGCGCGGAGGCGAGAGCCCGGCGGCATGAGCTTGCAGGGCAAAGGGAGAAGCAAGCCGCGCCAGCGCGGAGGCGCGCACCAGCCTGGCGGCCCCGGCCCACCCGAGCAGGCCGAGCAGCAGAAACGTAATGGCCATGGACTCCCAGGGAGGAGTATTCAAGGGTAACAAGGCGCGCACCGTAAGCAGCAGAAACAACCATGGAATAGAGAGGAACAGGTCGGTAAGGGACATCAGCAGGCGGTCGGCGCAGCCGCCGCAATAGGCGGCCGTGACCCCTACCGCCGCCGCGATCAGAGTAGCCAGCAGCGCGGCCGCGGCGGCCAGGAGAAGGGATACTCGAGTTCCATGCAGCAGCCGGCTCCAGAGGTCTCTGCCCAGATCATCCGACCCCAGCCAGTGGGCGGGTCCGGGAGACTGCCGCGCCTCCTCTCTGTTCTGTTGTTGATAGGGCAGCGGGGCAATCCAATCCGCGCCGATTGCCGTAACCAACAACAGGATCAGCAGGGCGGCGGCGGCAGAGGACCGGACTTTCATCTTGTCCTCCCGCCCGCGCTGATGCCGGATAGCATGTTGGCGAAAACGGTGATGCCGGTAATGAGGAGAGTGAGGGGCGCGAGCAGGGCAAGGTCGCGGCCGAGCGTGGCTTTCCACGCCAGTTGGCCAAGGCCGGGCGAATCACAAATCGCCTCGGCGGGGATCACGGCGCCGAGGGCCATGCGGACGGAGGCTGCCGCCAGAGCCGCCAGTTCAGGCAATGCCGGCCGGACCAGCGCGTGCTGGAAAATTCCCCGCCCGGAAACACCGTGCGCGCGGGCGTGCAGGACGTGCGGCTGACTTTCCATCGAGCATAGGATGTTCCGCGCGAAGAGATACAGCCTGGGGAACAGCGCCAGGGCGATGGCCGCCGAAACGGGAGCGCCCGCGAGAAAAGCGGCTACGGAGACCAGAGCCGCGGGGACGGCTAACAGAACCGCCGCGAGCAGATCCGGCAAAAGGCGGGCGCGGGGCGCAAGCCAGAGACCCAGCAACACTCCGATGGCCGCGCCCGTCCAGGCCATTGCGAGGCCACCCGACAGGGAGTGCAGAGTGGCCGGGCCGCGTTCGGCGATGAGGCTCCCTACAGGCGCCTGGAGCGCCGGCGAGTATCCGAAGTCTCCGTGAAGCATTCTTCGCAGTACCGTGAGGGGGCCGCGGCCGCGGTCCGCGCCGAGCCGCGCGAGGGTCGCGTCGCTGAGAGTTGGATCGGCTTCGCGCTCGTCAATGCCGTAACCGGGCGAAAGCCACACCAGCAGGCTCGCCAGCAATACGCCCGCCGCGACGGTGGCGGACCCTCCGGCAATGCCGCGCCATGCTCTGCTGACACGCGAGTTCATTGTCATCCTCCATGGACCCTCGGCAGCGGGGCGGGATTCAGTGTCTGCATCAACTGGATCAGTTCCTTCTGTACTCCGGCCTTCCGCACCTGCTTATCCATGTACATGCGGCGGTCGGCTTCCTCGAGCAACTGCTCAGGCTCCCTCCCGTGAACCGGGTATTGCGAGATGCCCACGCTCATGGAAACACCCTGAATTCCCATTCCGGAAATTGTTTCCTCGACGGCGGCGCGCAAACGCTCGGCAAAGCCATCGGCTTCCTGCGCCGCGGCGTCGGGCAGCACCACCACAAACTCGTCTCCTCCCATTCGCGCCGCGTAATCCGCGCTCCGGCAATTTCGCTGGAGAGTAGCCGCCACGGCCTGCAGCAGCCTGTTGCCGGCCAGGTGGCCGTGGTTATCGTTGACCGCTTTGAAGCCATCGAGGTCGCAGACCAGGATCGACATCGCTCCTCTTTGTCCCTTGAGCCCCTCGATAGTGTGCTGGAGGTGGAGAAACAAGCTGCGGGCGTTGGGCAGTCCGGTAAGAAAATCCGTCGTCGCGTCGCCTTCGGCGCGCTGAAACCGGAGGTAGATCTCGATGGATTGAGCCAGTTTCGAACTGATGGCCTGGAGAATGCGCAGGTGATCTTTCGAGAAGGCATCTTTCTGCGCGCTGTACAGGCCCAGAGATCCCACCACCCCGGAAGCGGTTTGCAGGGGCACAGCCAGCGCTGAACGCATCAGCGTGAACTTGGTTCTGTCATTCAGGTAGCCCGGCTCCACCGAAGGATTTCCGTTCAAAATCGAGGACTTGTTCTCCACTACCCAACCCGAGAGCCCCTGCCCAATGGGGATTCGAAGAGAGGAGAAAAGGCGGGATTCGTCTCCGATCGCGAATTCGCAAGCCACCTCTTTTCCCTCGCGGATGAAGATGGCGAAGCTATCATGCGGCACAAGCCGTTTCAGGCGCACCGCCATCACGGAGAGCGTCTCGTGCAGGCTGAGCGAGTTCACCAGATCCTGCGCCATCTCGAATAGCGTTTGCGCCTCCTGCCGCGCCTCCGCGATGCGGTCCAGGAACTCTACCGGCCTTTCTTTCTCCACAACCTGCGGCAGCGGGCGGGATAATTCAAAGCCGGAAGCGGGTTCCATGCCCCGTTCCACTTTCACGTCCGTGCTCAACCGGAACCAGTCCATTTTCTGCACGCGCGCCTTCGGCTCCCACTCGTGGTAGTGGCTGGCAAGGATGTCCACCACCCGCGGATCAAAGCTTTTGCCGCGCTCCCGCTTGACCACCGCCATTGCCTCATCGAGCGGCAGGGCGCGCCGGTACTGGCGGTCGCTTGCCAGCGCGTCCAGGCAATCGACCGTGCTCAGAATCCGCGCTGCCATGGGGATCTCTTCGCCCTTCAGCCCGTCCGGGTATCCCGTGCCATTCCACTTTTCGTGATGGCTGCGAACAATGGGAGCGACAGGGTAGGGAAATTGCACCCGTTCGAGGATCTCCGCCCCCACAATCGGGTGAATCTTCATCTTTTCGAACTCTTCCGGCGTGAGTTTGCCCGGTTTGGAGATAATGTGCTCGGGAACGGCAAGTTTGCCGATGTCGTGCAGCAGACTGGCGGCCACCAACGCCTGTTTCGTGTTCTCATCGAGACCAAGCTCCCTTGCGATCTCCAGGCAATAGATCTGCACGCGCCGCAGATGATCGTGCGTCGTCTGGTCCTTCGCCTCGATGGCCAGCGCCAGCGCCTCAATGGTGCGCAGGTGCAGGGATGCCATCTCTTCCGCATGCTTGCGCTGTGTTTCCACCTGTTCCTTTTCCGTTTCCAGGCGGGACATATAGAGACTGTAGGAACGGTAGATGAAGTAGATGATGGGTAGAATCACGAGCGTGGTCTGCCAGCCGAGCAAATAATTCATCAGGCGGAGGGACTCGGCGCAGGCGGCGCCCACAAGATAGTAAGGGAACGACCAGAAGTAGCAGGTGCGCCAGATCCCGGCAATGGAGCGCTTCTCGGAAAGCCCGATGACGATGGCGATTGATCCCGTGTTGGCGAGAAAGTAGACAATCGCGGCCAGGCACAGCCGGATTGGCTCCTGCATCCGGATGGTCTCCAGAACCGGCCAGTAAAATACGGCGTGCGCGCAGACAATGGCGCATGCGCCGCTGGTTACGTTGAAGAGGATCTTTGAAATGTTCGTCTTCGTCTTTGTTTTCCAGGTGCACTGAAAGAGGACCGAGACGATGCCCACAACCAGGGTTTCCCCCAGTCCGAGATCGACAATTCCCAGCAGGACGTATACAAAGTTGGCCGAAATCGTGCCGTGCATCCCCGGGAGCGCTACCTTCCACACGGAAGTGAGCAGGGCCATCATCCCGTAGACGAGGAATTGCAGCGGATCCCGGGGAGTCCAGTTCGCAAGGCCATAGGAAACCGACAGGCACCCGGATAGGGCAACAATCGCAATGAAGACGCGGGCGGACGCCGGCAGAGTCTTCGCTTTCTTCACTGGCCCTTGGTCCATTGCTTAGGCGGAAAATGTTCCTTTGGGGAATAATCGGAACGAACCGGCCGGTTGAGGACCGAACATTCCTCTTAGGTGGGCTAAGAGAAATAACCGGGAAAATTGTGGGCCAGATTACTTTTGTTCCAGTACTTCGTGTGGCAACGCTAACCAGTTTCGTAACCGGATATTTCCCGGCACATGGTTCGCGCAGCAGGCGCCGGCACGTTCTAGTACCGCGCACTTAGAACCTGCTACGAACAGACCTGGGACTCGCTTAAGTGCTATTCCTCTAACGTTTCCCCATCTCCGTGCCCTAAGCTCGAAGGTGACACGAGTCAAACATCATGAGGCCGGACCAGCACGAGTTTCTCGGAATGAAAGCCGTGTTCCGCAGCGAAAGCATGCGGCACGTGCTGGCAAAGCTACAGCGTTTCGCGCAATCGAACGCCACCGTCCTCATTGAAGGAGAGAGCGGAACGGGCAAGGAGATTCTCGCCCGCGCGGTCCACCACTTTTCGTTACGCCACATGCAGCCCTGGGTCGACGTCAGTTGCGCCGCCCTGCCCGAACACCTGGTGGAGAGCGAACTCTTCGGGTATGAGAAAGGAGCTTTCAGCGGAGCCCATACCCGCAAGGAGGGACTCTTCGAACTCGCCACTGGGGGCACGCTGTTCCTCGATGAGATTGGCGAACTGGACGCGCGGATGCAAGTGAAGTTGCTTCGCATCCTCGACTGCGGCTCCTATTACCGCCTGGGAGGCACCCGCAAGGTGGAAACGAACGTGCGAGTGGTGGCCGCCACGAATCGGGACCTGGAAAGATCCGTGGCCGCCGGCGAATTTCGCAAAGACCTGTATCACCGCCTGGCGCAGTTACGGATTTCGGCGCCTCCGCTGCGGGAACGGAAAGAAGACATTCTTCCGCTGGCTGGTTTCTTTCTCGGGCAGTACAGCGCGAAATCGGGCTTCTCCTTTGAAGCGGAGCGCTGCCTGGAGGCTTACAACTGGCCTGGTAACGTGCGGGAATTGCGGAACGTGGTGATGAGCAGCGCGGTCATCTCCGAGAGCCACGTTGTGCAGGCTTCCGATCTGCCGGCCGCCATTCACGGCGCCGCGGAGTGTGCAAGGCCGCGGCCCCCGTTTGCGATGGCCAGTGATCTCTGCAATCTTTCGGCCTATACGGCCGGAGCCATCGAATCGAGCGAGCGGCAACTCATCCTCAAGGTTCTCGGCGAAACGGAAGGACACCATGAAAAAGCCGCCCGCATCCTCGGCATCTCCTCGCGCACGTTGAGCCGCCGCCTGAAATCCTATCAACTCAGCGAGAAAGCGTCCTGAGATACCATGACGGTCATGGCTCAAAACCGCCGTAAAGAAGAGAGGGTGGCGGCGGCAGGTTCGGTATTGCTTCGCCGCCTCGGGTTGCCTCGCATGGAGGTGGCGGGCCAGCTACAGGATGAGTCCGCGAGCGGGTTCCGCGCGGCCTACACCGAAGGCATGCTCTCCTCGGGTGACGAAGTCGAATTTGTGGCCCCGCGCCGTAGCGGCAACGCAGTGGTTGTCTGGTCGCGCGTTTTCGGGCATCAAAAAGAGGCCGGATTTCTCATCCGGCGCTTGCGCGAGGGAGAGGAAGCAGGCGCCGGAACATAGGAGTCCGGAAACGCCTCCTTCATCCCGGCCGCAACCGCGACGGCATCCGCGATTTGGATCAGCGGCCCTTTCCCGATCCCCGGGCACGTTCGCGCAGTCCTGTTCCAGGATTGACGCGTCTCGACAATCTCCGGCCAGAAGGGATACAGGCGGCATTGCGTTGGTTTGGCAGGGTGGATCGCGCAGCCATCCGGACCGAGAAACGGACAGCAGCCTCCCCTTAACGCGCCGGCGCCGTCAGTGTAGGTGAAGACAAAAACTTCGGAAGTGATTCCGAGGAAAGCCGAGGCGCGCCGGATGTCGTCGGATGTGAGCCGTACTTCTCCCTCAGTCTCACAACACGCCGTGCAGCCAGGCCGGCATTCGAAGTGGAACTGATGCATCGGCGTCAGACGGGAATTTTCAGCAGCCGCGCGCCGTTTTCCCAGGTGATCTTCCGGAACAAGGCCGGAGAAGTAATCTGCTTCAGAGCGGTCAGCGTCTCGCGCGCGACGCATCTTCCTTTGATGAGCGGCTGTTGGGAACGTTGACCGGAGCCGTGCCCGTCACGGCAACTGCAATCGCTGCCGAACATCAGTTTGTCCTGATGCCGGCCGGCGAATCCCGCATAAAATTCCGGATCGCGGCCGATGGCGTTACGGCCCGAGTTCGCCGAAAGGTCCGCGTAGAGGTTGGGGAAATCGGATAGCATGCGGTCCGTGAGGCCGCCGGGTTTTATCTTTCCCTCCGGGTAGGGAACATCAGCGGGCACGTCCGCGCTGATATGCGACCAGAATGCATCCCCGTGGCCGATGAAAATCGTCTTCGGGTGGGCCTTGAGCATGGCGGGCAGATGATCGAAAGGAGTGTTGAATACCCCTTCACCGGCGAATTGCGGCACTTCCTGGAAGTGAATCAACACCGGAACGCGCATCTCCGCGGCCAGGTCATACAGACGCCGCATTTCCGGACCATCCACGGCAACGTGGAACTTCATCTCCCCGAATCCGAGGGCGCCGCCTTTGGCGGATTGCTTCAACTGTGCGAAGGCTTCAGGCTTGGTGATGTCCGCGCTCGAAAACCGGACAAACCGGCCGGGATGCCGCTGGACCGCCGCCTTCGCTTCTTCTTCCGCGGCGGTTCTCGTCAGCAGCACCGCCTTCGTGACGCCGCACCCGTCCAGGTGCTCGAGGTTGGCGCCGGGGCCGGGGCGAAAGTGGAAGTGGATGTCGAGTACGGGCGAACCCCAGGGCGAGGGGGGCGCCGCGGCGGACGCCGCGCCGGCAAGCGCGGTCTCGAGAAACTGCCTTCGATGCATCATGGGTGACTTCAAGAATATCGCGGCGGGCAGACGGCGGCGTCAAGGGCACTCCGCTATCATCAACCGCGAGGTGACGGCAATGCGTACTCGCATTCGACGACGCGAAATCCTGGCCCTTGCGGCCGGCGCTGTGGCGGCCTCCGCCGGACAACCGCGGGTTCCCGTGAGTGAAGGCGTGCCTCGCGTCGATTACCACGCCCATCCGGAACATGGCATGACCGTGGCGCGCGCCATCGGCATCTCGAAATCGCGCGGAGTAAGGTTCGGCCTGGTGCGGCATGCGGGGATGAAGGAAAGCGCCTCATCGGAGCGGCTTTCGAACGACACAGAACTGCTTGCCTGGAAGAAATCGCTCGAAGGCCAACCCGTTTTTTGCGGCATCCAAGCCGAAGGCTACGTCCGGCAATGCTGGCTTTGCGCCGGAGCCTTATAGCGAACCGCCAGGTGCGGCGTCTCCATCCGCTTCTGCCCTTCGTGCCTCGAGGTCAGACAGGCTTCCAGAATGCCGCTGACAATCAGCGTCCGGTCCACCGGGTAGGGCGCGCGTCCCGTGGAAAACATCTCCTCCACCTTGCCTATCAGGCACGCGGAATAGGTGACGTTCGGCACGGGTGTGAGCAGAAATTGATTCGATTGGATTCCCAACCCCTTCACGCGCGCGGCGAAATTAAAATCAGCCACGGCGCCGTTGAGCATCAGCAGCGTCGTCTTCAGTCCGTCGTTGTGCTCAATGAAATACGCGGCGGGGTTCTTCACCAGTTTGGGAAGTTCTCCGTTGCCCACCAGGTCTTGCGTCCGCCCGTCTTTCACGGTAAGCCCCTGCGGCGTGTCGCTGCGCGACAAGGCAGCGGTCAGCAGGCGCTTTGACCAGCGGCCTTCGTCGCCAGCCTTCCAGACGGCGTCGCCTTCGATCATCTGTACCGCCTTGACGCCCGTCTCCCCTCCCTTGCGGCGTTCAATCATGCATTGCATGGCCTCGAGGGCGTGGAAATCCATCGGATCGCTGCCGCCTTCGCCCACCATCAGCGCGTCTTCGATCTCGCAGCCAAGCGGCAGTTCGATATCCGGCAACCGCCACGTAACCGGCAGCGAGGAACCCGCCAGCATGGGGAACTTCAATTTGCGCGACTGGTCCACCATCCACTTTGCTTTTTCAAAGCTGTAGGAAAGGTGCTTGTCGTTATAAACCGGAACAGCCCGGCCGTCCTTCTCGAATACATCGACGCACTGCTTGAAGAATTCGTACCGCGGATAGAGGATCTGGCCTTTTTCGTTGCGCGGATAGTTGCCGTGTTCCCCAATGATGAGCACGGCGTCGACGGCAAGCTTATCGCCCCCGCAGCGCAGAGTTTCCGCGATGGTGGGGTACACCTGGAAGCCGAACTCCCTGGCGCGCGCCTCACTCTGATCGCCTTCGGGCTTCTGATCCACATAGAGGGAAACCACCTTCATGTCGGGCCGGCGCCACTTGCCCTTGTGCGGATACCCCACCAGGAAGCGGTCCCCCATGTGTTGGGCGTGCGAAAGGTATCGGTAAATCGTTGTGATTATGGCTATGCGCTGCATTTACGTTCTCCAGAAGGTGGATTCTTTGGTGGGCTGATAGCGGATGGCGAGATGCGGCGTGTCATAGCGCTTCTCACCGCGGTAGAGGCTTTCCACTCCGGCGGCGGTGAGCCCGGTGGTGAGCAGCGTGCGTTCCAGGGGATACGTGGGCTTCCCGGTGAGATACATCTTTTCCGCGTTATTGACAAGTGGACTGAAGAAGTTGGCGAGCGTCGTACGCCCGTCGGGCATGGGAAGGTACATCTGCGTCGAGAAGATTTCACTCGTTCCTTCCAGGCGCGCCGAAAAGTTGAAATCCCGCACCAGACCGTTCATCAGGAGCATGGTGCACATCAGTCCGTCGGCGTGGCGATAGCGGTAGGCAACCGGTTTGCGTACGATGCGCCGCATGTCCTCGAGTGTTGGAAAAATGTCGTTGAATCCCTCGCGCGCCGGAGTCAGCGTATGGCTGCGGCAAAGCGCGGCTTCCACCAGGCCGGCGGGCCAGACGCCATCTTTGTACGCCTTCCAGAAATTGTCGTCGCGATAGGCCTCCAGCCATTCGACGCCCACTTCCCCTCCCTTGCGCCGTTCCACCATGCACTGGATGGTTTCAAGGCCATGGAAATCGTAGCTGTCAACGCCGCCGTAGCAAATACACATGGCCTCCTTGATGCGGGAACCGGACGGCATCTCGAGTGACGGCGTGCGCCAGGTGACGGGGAGGCTCGATCCGGCCATGTAGGCGAACTTCATCTTGCGCGAAGTGTCGTACATCTCCTTGGCCCAATCCCAATTCCAGGAAAGATGCTTGTCGTTAAACATGGGAACAGAGCGTCCGCTCGACTCGAACACCTTCACCACCTGCTGAAAGAATTCGTAGCGGGGATACTTCGTCTGGCCCTTCTCGTTACGTGGGTAGTTGCCATGCTCGCCGACCACCATGACGCCGTCAACGGCGAGTTTGCCGCCGCCGAGCGTAAGGGCTTCGGCAATGCTCGAGGCGATCTTCACGGAGGGATGACGCTGCGCCCGCTCGGGCGAGAGGTCGCCCTTGGGGTGCTGGTCGACATACAGAGAAACAAGGTCCATGGGAGGGTGGTGGTGTTCGCCGTTCCACCCATAGCCGTCAAGAAAGCGGTCGATGATGTGCTGGCCGTGAGACATGCGCCGGTATTCGGTAACGATGCCCGCGATCTTCGGCCGGCCGGCGCCGCGCGCGAGCGGGACATAGGCGGCCCCGGCCAGCAACTGCCTTCGCGTAATTTGCATAAAATCAACATACATGAGTTGGACCATGCGATGGATGATGGCGTGCGCCCCCGCGTTGGCGGGGCTGCTGCTCGCCCAGGTGTCTGATCGAGCGCGTAGCCTGCATGAACGGGCGTTCGTCTTCGACGGGCACGTTCATGTCATTGACCGCCAGTTGTATCACGGCGGAGATATTGGAGAACGCGTGAGCGATGGCCAGTTTGATCTGCCGCGCGCCCGGGAAGGCGGCGTGGACGCCATGTTCTTTTCCATCTTCGTCACTGAAGATTATTATCCGCAGCGAATGGAGACCAAGCAGACGCTGCGGTTGATAGACCTCGCGCTGACACAGTTGGAAAAGAACCGGGACAAGATCGAACTGGCGCGCAACGCCACCGGGATCGAACGGATCCACCGCTCCGGCAAGATCGCGGCCGTGCTCGATCTCGAAGGCGGGTTCGATCTCGACGGAGACCTCGGCGTATTGCGCGACCTCTACCGTCTGGGACTCCGCTCCGCGCAACTCTCCGCCCACAACTGGGCGAACAATTTTGCCGACTCCTGCTGCTCGCCGCCGAAGTGGCATGGCTTGAACGAGCGCGGCCGCGCCGTCGTGCGGGAAATGAACCGGCTTGGCATGGTGATCAATGTCTCGCACGCCTCCGACGAGACGCTCGAACAGACCATCGATCTGAGCACCGATCCCGTCGTGGCGACTCACCATGGCCTGCGCAGCTTCGTGGATATTCCGCGCACCATGCCGGACAATCTGCTGAAAAAACTCGCGGCCAAGGGCGGCGTCATCGGCTTCCAGATCGGCAACGAGTTCCACAATCGCAAGGCCTTTGAATGGCGCACCCGGCACGCCGGGAAGCCCTTCTGGGACACCACCGAGATCAAGAACCGAACGACGCCGATGACCATCGAGGAGATCGACCGCAAAGTCGCTCCACAGTTTCCCATGGTCGGCGTGAACATGCCCGAGGACATCAAGTACACGCCGTACCAATGGCTCGATGTCGTGGACAGGGCAATCCAACTGGTGGGAGAGGACCATGTAGCGCTGGGCTCGGATTTCGACGGCGGCCCGACTCCGCCTCGCGGGATGCGCGACATCCGCGACCTGCCGATGTTAACCGAAGCCATGCTGCGGCGCGGGTGGTCCGAGGAACGCATCCGGAAATTCCTCGGCGGGAATCTGCTCCGCGTATTTCGCCGGATCACGGAGAAGAAGTAGGATCTTCAGGAACTGCCGATCAGCACGCCGGTGAGAAACACGAGCACTCCTCCCAGCCCCACCTGAAGCGCCGCGGAAAGCGGCGGAGTCTCCATGTACCGGTGGCGAATCCAGGAAATCACGCCGAGTTCCACGATCACTACCAGCACGGCGGCGATCAACGCCACACGGAAATCCGGCAGGAGGAAAGGCAGCGTATGGCCTATCCCTCCAATGGCCGTCATCAGGCCGCAGATCAAACCCCGTATCCACGGATACCCTCGCCCCGTGAGACTGCCGTCGTCGGATAGGGCTTCGGCAAAACCCATGCTGATTCCCGCTCCCAGAGATGCCGCCAATCCCACCGCAAACGCATCCCGGCTGCTCCGCGTGGCGAGGGCGGCGGCGAACACCGGCGCCAGCGTGGACACCGAACCGTCCATCAGTCCGGCGAGCCCGGGCTGCACGATCCGAAGCACGAAGAGCCGCCGGTTTGCCTCGTCTTCCGCCTTTCTTGCCGGAGGCCTCAGGTTGCGCCGCTCCAGTTCCTCCGCCCGGCATTGATGGGAACGCTCCTCTTGCGCCAGGTCATCCAGAAGTTGGCGAATGTGCGCATCCTCCGTCCTCCTCGCTGCCTTCTCATAGAACCGTCGCGTCTCCACCTCCATCGCAATTGCCTGGTTGCGTACCGTCTCGAGTCCGAGCGGGCGCACCAGCCAGACCGGCGTACGGTGGACGAACCCTCTTACGTCCTGCCGCCGGAGCAGCGGGATGTGCTCTCCAAATTTTTCTCGAGACAGTTCGATGAGCCGCCGCCTGTGGCCCGATTCCTCCAAACGCATCCCGTCGAACACCGCCGCCGATGCGGGAAAATCCTGCCGCAGGCCTTCCGCGAAGTCCGCATAGACCCGTTCGTCCTCTTCCTCCAGGGAAATGGCCAGCGCGAGGATTTCCTTCTCCGAGAGACTGTCGAAGTTGCGCATATGCCTCTTTGATGCAGGCTATCAGATGCCGGCATCAACGGATTCCGTGGTCAACAGCAGACAATCCGTCCTAAAGTGGTGAGTGACATGAACGACGGCAAAATCGCGGCGAAGACGTGCACGGCATTAGGGGCTGCCGGCCACACTCTGGAATCTTATCCCGTGCACGAGGTCAATCTCGGCTCGCTGCGAGTGTCCAGGGCGCTGCCGGTCCGCGGCTGGCGGTTGATCGGCCCCTGGTGCTTTCTTGATCGCTTTGGTCCGCTCACCTTCCACGATGGCACGCCGATGGACGTGGCGCCTCACCCCCACATCGGCTTGCAGACCGTCACGTGGCTGCTCGATGGGGAGATCGTGCATGACGACAGCCTGGGATGCGAAGCCATCGCGCGTCCGGGCGGAGTGAATGTCATGACCGCCGGGAAAGGCATTGCTCACACGGAACAGACTCCGGCCAAGAACAGCGGCCGTCTCAACGGTGTGCAACTGTGGGTGGCTCTCCCTGAGGCACATCGCCACATGGACCCCGCGTTTGAGAGCAGCGTGCAAGTACCCGCCATCGAGCAACCCGGGGCTTTCATCCGTGTGTTCGCCGGTTCGCCCGGAAAGGCGGCGTCTCCTTGCAGACATTATTCCGAAATCCTCGGTATGGACCTGCGGATCCATGCCCGCGAAGAGACGGAAGTGAATCTCAACCCGCGGTTTGAGCACGCCGTGTTGGTGCTGGAAGGAGATTGCCTCATGGAGGGACAATCTCTGGAACCAGCCCTCTATTACCTCGGCACGCACCGTTCCAGCGTCTGTTTCGGCAGCCGTGAAGGAAGCCGCGGCCTCTTGATCGGCGGGCCGCCGTTTCCGGAGGCCATTCTCATGTGGTGGAATTTTGTTGCCCGGCTCCCCGAGGAAATCAGCCGGGCTCGCGGCGATTGGGAAAGCCATCTCCGTTTTGGCGATGTGCCGTCGTACCCGGGGCAGCGGCTCTCTGCTCCCAGTCTGATCCGTTTCGCCCGTCCCAATCCGGCAAGTTGATTGCCGGCTGCTCCCCGGCCGATGCCCTCGCCGGTATGCATGCACTATGGGATGTGATATTAATCGTTTAAGTAATGCACAACTGGAAGAGGGCTGGGCTTCTGGCGTTGTCTGCTGTTCTGGGTAACACGGCACACGCCGCGAGAGTGGAATTCAATCGGGGTGTACGGCCTATCTTCTCCGACCGCTGCTTTTCCTGCCACGGACCGGATTCGGTTAACCGCAAGGCTCAATTGCGGCTCGATCAGGAAGCAGCGGCAAAAGCAAAGCTGGCGGACGGTAAGACTCCGATAGTCCCCGGCGACGCGGAAAAGAGCGAAGTGTACCGGCGCATCTCGTCCAACAGCAAGGCGCTGCGCATGCCGCCCGCCTATGCCGGGCACGATCCACTGACACCGAAGGAAGTGGATACGATTCGCCGCTGGCTGAATGAAGGCGCGGTGTGGCAGAAACACTGGGCCTTTCTCGAACCCGTGCGGCCCGCCCCGCCCCAGGTAAAGCACAACGCATGGGTGCGCAATGCGGTGGATGCATTCATCGTAAGCCGTCTCGAGAACGAAGGCTTGGAGCCGGCGCCGGAAGCGGACAGAGTCACCTTGCTGCGGCGCGTAACCCTCGATCTGACAGGACTTCCGCCAACGCCGTCCGAAGTGGACGCATTCCTGAAGGACACAACACACGGCGCGTATGAGCGCGTGGTGGACCGGCTGCTTGCTTCCACGCATTATGCGGAAAGGATGACAATCCGCTGGCTCGAGGCGGCACGCTATGCCGATACGAACGGCTATCAGAGCGACGGCGAACGTAGCATGTGGCGGTGGCGGGATTGGGTGATCAGCGCCTTTGACAGGAACATGCCGTTCGACAGGTTCACCATCGGGCAGATCGCCGGCGATCTGCTGCCGAACGCCACTCTCGACGACAGGATCGCCACGGCATTTCACCGCAACCACAGAACCAGCGCCGAGGGCGGCATCGTGGAGGAAGAGTTCCGCACCGAATACGTTGCCGACCGCGTGGAAACAACATCCACCGTGTGGCTGGGGATCACGCTGGGCTGCGCGCGTTGTCATGATCACAAGTACGATCCGCTCCCGCAAAGAGATTTCTACTCGATGTTCGCGTTCTTCAACAATGTGCCGGAACGCGGTTTAGTGTATAACTTCGGCAACGAGGAACCCTTCATCAAAGCCCCTACGCCGGAGAACACCGCGCGTCTGGCGGAACTGGACGCCGAGGCGGCCGCTGCGCAAGAGCATTGGGATGCTCTGCAAGGACGGCTGCGCAAGGAACAGCGCAAGTGGGAGAAGGGTGCGCGCGCGCGGCAGGTGGATTGGACCGTGCCCGGCGCCTCGGACTTGCGCCTGCCCGAGCAAAGCTTGCGGCTGGATGGCGTGCACGGCGTAGAATCCAAAGATCCGCTGAAGTTTGATTACAAGGACCCGTTCACATTCGCGGCGTGGATCAAGCCGGATTCGCCCAACGGCGTCATCCTTTCGAAATCCGAAGACTACTTCGAGGGCGAGGGACACCAGTGGTTTCTGATGGATGGGAAACTGCGTCTGCACATCACACGCCGCTTCACCGATATCAGCCTCCGCATGGAAACAACGCAGCCCTTGAAGCTTCACGAATGGCAGCACGTCGCCATCACCTACGATGGCTATCGTAAGGGCGCGGGCGTACACATGTACGTGAATGGCGAGCCCTGGGAAACGAAGATCCTTTTCGATGAGCTTACTTATCCGCTGGGACCGAAGGAGCCTTGGCGCGTGGGAGCGGGCGCGGGAGACAAGTACCGGTTCAAGGGCGAGATCAAAGGCGTGCGCGTGTACAGAACAACGCTGACGCCGGAACAGGTGTCCGTGCTGCCGTTGAAGGAAACAATCAGTGAGATTGCGGCCATGCCGGCAGGCTCGCGCAACGCAGCCCAGCAGCATAAGCTGTGCTTCTGCTTCCTGGACAAATACGCGTCGCAGGAGATTCGCGGTGGTTTGCACGGTCTCGAGGAAGCCCGCGCGGAGCGCCGCAAGTATTACGAAGCGATCCCAACGGTAATGATCATGGTGGAAGGAAAGCCGCGGGAAACTCATCTTCTGCGTCGTGGCGCCTATGATCAGCCCGGCGAGAAAGTGACGGCCCGGACCCCCGCGGTGCTTCCGCCGTTCAAGCCCGAGTGGCCGAACAACCGGCTCGGACTGGCGAAATGGTTGGTGGACCGCTCGAACCCGCTCACGGCGCGTGTCACGGTGAATCGCTTCTGGGCGATGATGTTCGGCACGGGCCTGGTGAAGACCGTAACGGACTTCGGATCACAGGGCGAGTGGCCGGTTCATCAGGACCTGCTCGACTGGCTGGCAGTGGAATTCATGGACAGCGGCTGGAATGTGAAGGGCATCCTGAAGACGATAGTCATGAGCAATACCTACCGCCAGGAATCGCGCGTGACCCCGGAACTGCTGCAGAAGGACCCCGAGAACCGTCTGCTGGCAAGAGGGCCGCGCTTCCGCCTGCCGGCGGAGATGATTCGCGATCAGGCACTGGCCGCATCCGGCCTGCTGGTGGACCGCGTCGGCGGCCCCAGCGTCAAGCCCTACCAGCCGCCCGGGCTATGGCAGGAACTGACCGGCGGCCGCGGATATGTCGAGGACTCCGGAGCAGGGCTCTACCGTAGAAGCCTTTACACCTACTGGAAGCGCACCATCGCTCCCCCGGCGATGGTCACATTCGATTCCCCCACGCGCGAAACCTGCATCGTGCGGGAGACCCGCACGAACACACCGCTTCAGGCTTTGAATCTGATGAATGACGAAACGTACCTGGAAGCGGCGCGAAAACTCGCCGAGCGCGCGATGCGTGAAGGCGGCGCGGCAGAAGAACAGAGAGTGCGGTTCCTGTTCCGGACAGTGCTGGCGCGTGCACCCCAAGACAGGGAGGACCAGGTACTCACAAAAACGCTGGAGCAGTTCCGCGCCAGGTATGCAAGGCATCCCGAAGCGGCGGAAAAATTCCTCAACCAGGGCAAGTCACCCCGTGACCCCTCATTGAACCCCGTGGAACTGGCCGCCTATACGAGCATCTCGAGCCTCATCCTGAACCTGGATGAAGCAGTGACAAAGGAGTAACCGGCATGAACCTGCATCTGACGCGAAGACATTTTTTCGGACGCGCGGCAACGGGGTTGGGGATCGCCGCGCTCGCTGAATTGCTGCAAGGGAAGGAGAGGACTTCGACAGGCGGATT
>JADLBG010000400.1 GCA_020847895.1 Bryobacterales bacterium | reverse complement strand
CAACACCGTGGTAGGCTAACAGTTTGAGGCTTCCCGGGCAGTTCTTCCTCCGCAATCTCATCTCGCAGAGGACCCTCCTCTATCAGATGGTCCGGCGGGATTTTGAAAGCCGTTTTGTGGGCTCGGTGGCCGGGTGGATGTGGGGTCTCATTCATCCAGTCGTGCAATTGGTGAGCTGGACGTTCGTATTCCAGATCTGCCTGAAGGCGCCGGTCCCGGCCAACGAAGCGACACAGAACTATACGATGTGGTTGTTCTGCGGCTACCTGCCGTGGATGCTGTTCAATGAAACGCTGGTGCGGTCGGCCAACTGTTTGCTCGACCAGTCGAATCTGATTACGAAGACCGTGTTTCCATCCGAGGTGATCCCGGTGTCCATGTTTCTCTCAGCATTGCTGAGCCACCTGATGGCTCTGGTGATGGTGGTTCTGGGGAGCATTCTGGTGCTCGGGTACGTGAGCGGGATGGTGGCGCTGCTACCCATCTACATGTTTCTCACCGGACTGCTTGGTATTGGTTTGGGGTGGATCATCTCGAGTCTGCAGGTGTATTTGAGGGACACCTCGCAGGCGATGACGGTGGTGCTGACACTGTGGTTCTGGATAACACCGATCTTCATTACGGAAGATTCGGTTCCGGCGGGATTGCGGTTCCTGGTGCACTACAACCCGATGTCCTACCTGGTGCGTGCGTACCGGTCGAGCCTGCTCTCCTACCGGCCGCCGAACCTGGAAGAACTGGGTCTGCTGAGCCTCTATGCGGTGGCAATTTTCATTCTTGGAGGACTGTTCTTCCGCCACCTCAAGCGCGGATTTGCCGATGTCTTGTAGGTAAGGTGTACTGCATGCGTTTTACACGGACAATATTCGCGCTCCTATCGCTTGTTCTGGCCGGATCGGCGTTCGGCGCCGGAGTGAAGGTGCGCTTTGACCCCTCGAATCCGGAGATAGGACCTTTTCCCACGGACTTTCTGACGGCTCCGGCGACGAACACCAAAACCGCGCGGATGGTGCGCATGCCAATGCCGGAGGATTGCACGGCGAAGGCGAATGCCTGCCAGGAAGCGTGGTTGCTCCAGAGTTTCGACGGGTTCAATCCGCGCGCCCGGATTCGGGTGCGGTTCTCTGGCCCGGTGAAGCCAGAGACCTTGCAGGACGGAATCTATCTGGTGGCTCGCGGGAATCTGACGGATGAAGAGCCGGGGGTTCATAAGAACGGCGATAAAGTGCCGTTGACGCAGATTGTGTGGGATCCGGCGGCCAACACGGCGTATGGGAAGCCGGATTCGGTGATGGACCAGCACCGGCGCTACCTGATCGTGGTGACGGATGCCGTCAAGGATGAAGGCGGCGATCCCGTGGAAGCGGATGACGCCTTCACCACATGCACGGTGTCCGATGAGTATTGCGCGGCGCTGGCCGGTGCGGTGAAGTCCGCTGGGGATGGGGTGAAGGTGGTGGGCGCGAGCCTGTTCACCACCATGAGCGCAACGGCCTGGCTCGAGAAGGCGCGCGATCAACTGGCGAATGTGGCGCCTGCCCCCACGCCGCTGAACGGCAATAGCGTCTTTGCGATCGAGGACCTTCAGAATGTGGTGTGGCGCCAGCAGGTGGGAGTGAATCCAGACAGGTACGCGGAAGTTCCGCTGCCGGTGGAACTGCTTCAGAACGCAGTGCGGGCGGTGGCGCTGGGGAGTTATACATCGCCGAACTTTCTAGGCGCGGACCGATCGATTGCGCGGACGCCATCGGCGGGAGATCTTGCGCTGCCTGACGCCACCACGCAAGTACCGTTTATCGCCTATCTGCCGCGGCTGAAGCGGCCTGACAATGGGTATCCGGTGATCATCTACGGCCACGGTCTGGGAGACAGCCGCATCGGCGGTCCGGCGCTGATGTCGTACGCGAGTGGGGAAAGCGGCATCGCGGTGATAGCCATTTCCGCCGTAGGGCACGGTTATGGACCGCAAAGTGTGCTGCGGGCGCGGGATCGTTCGGGCGCGGGTTACGAAATCCCACTCCCCGGGCGGGGCGTGGACCTCAACGGGGACGGCCGTATCGAGAGTTCCGAGGGATGTGCGGCAGTCGCCTCCTCTCCGCTGGGGCTGCGCGACTGTCTGCGGCAAACGGCGGTAGACATTCTGCAACTCATCCAGGCCATTCGATCGGGCCTGGATGTGGATGGAGACGGGATCGCCGACTTTAATCCGGACAAGATCTATTATGTGGGGCAGTCGCTCGGTTCTTTGTATGGCTCTCTCGTGCTGTCCGTAGACGCGGGGATCACGCTGGCGACGCTCAATTCCGGGGGAGGATCGGTTGTGGATATCGCGCGGTGGAGCCCGGCTTATGTCCCGCTCACCACTCTGAATCTGAGCTTGCGCCTGCCATCGCTTCTGAACATGGATGCGGGGTTCAATGAGAGCTACGTTTTGCGGAATCAGCCTGTGGATGTGGTGACGACGGCGGGAGCTATCGATATCCAGAACACCTTTGAAACCCTCGAGTGGCTGCAGGCGGAAGGCGACCCCACCTCGTATGTCTCCCACTTCAAACGTACCCTGCTGAAGGGCGGCAAAGAGAAGACCGTGCTGTTCCAATTCGCCCGGGGAGACGCGACCATTCCCAATCCGATGGAATCAGCGCTGGTGCGGTTTGCCGGGATGAAGGACACAACATGGATCTACCGTCATGACCTGGCGCGGGCGAAATCGCCGCGCCTCGCCGCGGACCCGCATGCCTATCTGACCAATCTGACTCCCAATGCGCTGCTCATCACGAATGCGGCGCTTGGCCAGATCACGCAGTTCTTTTTAACGGGGAAGATCGGAGATCCGAACGGGAACCTGCTTCCCCTGCTGTTTGGAACCAACCTCTTCGAGCAACCGGCTGAGTTGCCGGAGGATTTTCAATTTCTGGAGCCCTGACGCCATGACATGGACACGCCGCGGATTTCTTTCCGCCGCCACCGCCGCGCCGCTGGCGGCGCAAAAGCAGAAAGAGCCGGAAGTGGCATCCTCGAGACCGAACATCCTGCTGATCCTCGCCGGCGATCTGCCTGCGTGGGCGCTGGGCTGTTACGGAAACAAGGAGATCCGCACGCCGAATATCGACCTGTTGGCGCGCGCAGGGACGCGCTTTCTGGACAGTTACGCGTGCACGCCGATGGGCTCGCCAAGCCGCGCCACGCTGTTTACGGGGCTCACTCCGATGCAGCACGGGATCGAGGATTTTCTCACTCCGAATCCGGTGGACGATCCGGCACAGGGACAGAAAGCCCCGCCGGATTCCTTCTCCTCGCAGATGATGATTTCCGATCTGCTTGCCGGGTCCGGGTATCAGTGCGGATATGTGGGCAAGTGGGACATGGGCTCGGATGCCAAGCCGGGACATGGGTTTCAATACAGCTATACACTCTCGCCGGAGAGCGGCTATACGAACCCGAAAGTGTTCCGCAACGGCCAACCGGTTGAAGAGCAGGGTTATGTTCCGGACTTGCTGACCAGGCAAGCCGGAGAGTTTCTCGACCGGCAAAAGCCGGGCGCTCCGTTCTTCCTCGCCGTGGGATATCCGAATCCGCAGGCGCCCTATGACGGGCATCCCCAGAGGTTCTACGATCTGTATCAGAATACGCGGTTCGATACGATCGGCTGGGAGCCCGCGGCGACCAACGCGTTGCGGGATAAGATCTACCTGTCGGACATTGTAGGGAACAATCGCAAACATGCGGCGGCCGTTTCGGCGCTGGATGCGCAAATTCCCGTGCTGCTGAAGCAGTTGCAAAGTCACTCACCGCGCGAGAATACACTGATTGTTTTCACTAGCGATAACGGCTGCCTGCTGGGCCGGCACGGGTTGTGGGGCAAGGGCCATGCCTCGAATCCGGTGAACCTGTACGAGGAAACCATGCGTGTGCCGCTAATCTGGAACTGGCTTGGGAAAACGCCGCCGGAGGCCACGCGCCCGGAACTGGTGAGCGCCTACGATCTGCTGCCTTCGCTCGCCCAGGTTGCGGGAGTGCAATTACCGCAGAACCGCGAATACTGCGGCCGCGACTATTCCCACATTGCTCTGAACCGGCCTTCGAAACAGACCTGGCGAATGCTGCTGTTCGGACATTTCCGCTATGCGGACATGGTGCGCGATGCGCGGTACAAACTCGTTCTGCGGCATGACGGCAAGGGCCCGAACGAGTTGTACAACCTACGGGTGGATGCGCGTGAGCGCACCAACCAGTATGACAACCAGCAGTTCCTGCAGGTGAAGAATGCCCTCACACAGGAGATTGCCGGTTGGCGTAAGAAATATTCCTAGAGCACGGAAATGGAATTAGCCCGAAGCCGCCGTAAGGCAGCCTCGGGCTACTCGATGCGTGCGGCGGGGGGCGGACGCTAACGGTCCGAGGCGATATGCAGACCCTTGTGGATGGCATACAGAGCCAGTTCCAAACGATCGGATACGCCGAGTTTGTCGAAAATGTTATGCAGATGGTTCTTTACCGTCTGCTCACTGATGAACATTTTCTCGGCCATCTCTTTGTTCTTATAGCCCTGTGCCACCAATTGCACGATTTCGCGTTCCCGGGTGCTGAGCGGCGAACGTTCGCGCGCTTTGCCGTTGGCGGCTCCTCCGCCCATCATGTCGGCGGGCGAGGCAAACTGCCGCATGACCGCCGCCGTCGTATGGGAATCGAGCCAGATCTCTCCCGCGTGCACTTTGCGAATAGACTTGACGATAAGTTCGGTGGCGGTCTGCTTCAGGACAATGCCCGAGCAGCCCAGTTTCATCGCCTGAACAAATTCATTCTTATCCTCCGATGCGGTCAACACGATGACTCGTGTTTTCCGGCCTGTTTGTTGTAGACTCTGCAACACGCTAAGCCCATCCAGGTTCGGCATGCGGAGGTCCAGAAGCAGAACATCGGGTTCCTCTTCCTGGATCAACTCCAACACTTGCCGCCCGTCGCTGGCCTCGCCTACAACCTTGATGTCATCTTCCAGAGTCAGGAGTTTCTTCAAACCGTCACGGACGATGGGGTGATCATCGGCGATAACGATGCGAATAAACTTTTCCTCTTGGACCTCCGGTGTATCCTCAGAATGAAGATCGCTGGTTT
>JADLBG010000399.1 GCA_020847895.1 Bryobacterales bacterium | reverse complement strand
CGCTGTAGGCCTCGCTCAGCAGCGGCGAGGTGTTTTGCGACTGGTACTGATTGCGGAAACCGTTGACGAAATCCTCGGGCGGGAACTGATCGGCAAGCCGGCTCTCATCGCCCAGCAGGTCGCGAATAGTGTTGTTGTATTGCGCGTTGGTGAGGCGCCGGAGAATGGGCCCCACCTGCCCAAGCGATTCCGTGGAGCGGATGCTCTGGAGCTTCTCAATGGGCGTCGAGGCAAGGTAATCCACCCAGGCCTTGAGGATCTTTTCCTCCTCGCTGCCGCGCGTGATGCGCTCTCCGCCGGCGTGCGGCACGCGATTGGTGGGCTTGTTGAACAGCAGCGACTTCTCGGGCGCCGCGCGGTCCACCAATATGAACAGGGAGTTCCCGAAGGCGTCAAGACGCGCGCTGCTTGGATCGCCCTCCGGAAAGTGGAGCCTTGTCGGTGAAGCCACGCCGTTGTCGTTGTGGCAGCCGGCACAGCCCGCCTTGCTCAGTACGGGATAGACGGTCCGTGCGAAGTCGATCTGACCGAAAGCGGTGAGCGCAGCAAGAGAGTAAGCAAGAATAAGTCGCCAGAACAAGGGAGGGATCTCCTTTCACAGTATTGTTTCAAACCTCGACCGGAATGGCAAAAGTAGCGGGTTGAGGTATACTGTAGCCCTCCTGGGTAAACAGATGCCTGACGCCGTGATAGTGGACGACGCGAGCGAACTCGTTCGGCTTGCCGGAGAGCTTCTCGAAAAGAACAAGGATCGCCTGAACCTGCCCGATTTGCGCATTCAATCTCTGGATGAATTCCTGCGCCTTGCCGGCGCCGCGCAGCCGCTCGACCGCGGCGACAAGGAGGCGATCCTCCTTCAGGCCGAAACCCTGTTCCGGAACTTCTATCCCCATCTGCCGTTCAAGAAGAAGGACTTTCCCGGCGATGATCCGTTTGTGGCCATCGAGCAGGTGCGGGCCCAGTTGGATACGCTGAGCACCTTTGACTTTCATATCTGCATGCTGCTCGTCTTCGCGACGGTGCATGATGTCCATACCTCGTACGCGCTGCCCGCCCCTTATGCAGGCGCCGTCGCGTTTCTGCCCTTCCAGGCGCGCTTCGTCGTGGACGGGACGGGCGGCCGGCGCCTTGTCGTGACCAAGGTCATGGCGACATCGGAGGACGGCGAGTTTGAGCACGAGTTCTTTGGAGCGGGCGCCGAGATCCTGGGCTGGAACAGAGTGAGCGAGATCACGGACCGCGATCTTGCCGGGATCGGGTTGGAGATGGCCGCGCGTTCCGCCGCGCAACTCCAGCCGGGTGCGAATCCCGATGCGGAGTTGTCCCGCGGCGTGGCGCGAATGACGCTGCGGCCGCTGTCTTCCATCGGGCTGGCTGCCTCCGGGGCGCCGCCGTTCCGCATCGATTGCTCCGTAGTCGTCGATTACGCCGCCAAAGGGGAGCAGCAGATCCGCAAGATCCTCTTCCCCTGGAGCGTCGCCACCGGACTGGGGCCACAGACCTCGTTTGACGCCAGCGCGTTCAGCATCAGTGACTCGGCGCGGGAGACCTCCTGCATGTACAACGTCATGTATAAATCCTCCGAGACAGCGGCAAAACAGGGCGTGGATGCGATGTTCGACACCGAATTGCCGGACCCGGATTTACTTAAGGATGAAAGGACCGGCAAGCGATTCGGCTACCTGAGGATCAAAGACTTCGGTGCAGATTTGCCCGGCGTGGCGCAGGATCAGATTCTGACCAGGTTCAAACAGATCCTCGAGGATAGCAATGAGAATGCCCCCGATGGCTTGATCCTCGACATTCGCGGCAACCCCGGCGGCCAGATTCAGGTAGCCGAGCGCATGTTGCAGATGCTGACGCCGCGGGCCATTGAGCCGGTGCTGTTCCGCTATGCGAGGACGGCCGCCATTGACCGGGTCATTGAGCATTTTCGGAACGATGGCGCGGGAGGCGACCGCTCGGAGTTTCTGGCGTGGCTCGAGACCCGGCCGGAGGACGACCCGCCGATTGAAGATTTGACCGCGGGCAGGCCGCTTACCGTCCCTACCGAGGCGAATGACGTGGGGCAAGTGTATCAGGGGCCTGTCGTATTGCTGATCGATGCGCTCACCTACAGCGCCGCGGACATGTTCGCGGCGGGGTTCCAGGATCATGAGATCGGTGAAGTGATCGGGGTGGACAGCAACACGGGCGGGGGCGGGGCCAACTTGTGGCGCCATGAGGACCTGCGCACCAGCATTCCTCCCCTTCCGGACATTCCGTTGAAACCGCTCCCGCGCGAAGTGAGGATGAGCCTCGCCATCCGGCGCTGCGAGCGCAGGGGACGTAACGCCGGAATGCCGATTGAAGACATCGGAGTAAGGGCGGACCTGGTGCACCAGCGTACACAGGACGACCTGTTTCTTGGCAACCGGGACCTGGTGCAACTGGCCTGCCGCAGGCTTGCGCAGGTTCCGGTTTTCCGCGTCCATATCCAATCCTTCGACGCTACGTTGCAAGGCGTGAATGTGAAGGTGGAAACAGCGAATGTAGGGTTTCTCGAGTTTCGCCTCGACGGCGCCCTCGGCCTCTCGGCCCCCGTGCCGGCGGGTGGCGCCGGATCGTTCTTCGTGCCCAACGTGAATGGCGCTCCGCTTCCCAAGCAGCTCAGCGTGGAGGGATACACGGAGACGCAGGAGGCCACCCGGCGGCCGGCAGTCGCCGCTCGCGCGGCGCTGCGAAGCCCGCGCCCGTTATCCCAGAGAGCCCGCTGAATGCAGACGTTCCGGAGCGGCGATGTCATTTCCCGCTACCGCATCACCCGTCCGCTGGGACGAGGCGGAATGGGGATGGTTTACCTCGCCGAAGATACGCGGCTGCACCGTCCGGTGGCGCTGAAGTTCCTTCCCGCCGAGGCGTTGCAGGATGCCGACCGGCAACGGTTTCTGAACGAGGCTCAGGCGGCGGCGATGATCCGCCATCCGAACATCTGTCCGATTCATGACGTGGAAGAAGTGGACGGGCAGATGTTTCTCGCCATGGCGTATCTCGAAGGGGAGACGCTGGCGCAGCGCATCGGGCGAGGGAGGCTGGAGACGCGGGAAGCGGCCGGGATCGCCATTCAGGTAGCCAATGGTTTGGCGAAGGCGCACGAACTCGGCGTGGTGCATCGCGACATCAAGAGCAGCAACATCATGGTGGGACCGGACGGGAACGTCTCCATCCTTGATTTCGGCTTGGCTTTGCGGCCCGGTTCGCTAAGGCTGACCGTGGAGGGCAAGACGGTGGGGACTCCGGCGTACATGTCGCCGGAGCAGGCGCAGGGCCTGCCATTAGACGAGCGGACAGATATCTGGTCGCTGGGCGTGGTCCTGTACGAGATGCTCACGGGGGCGCTACCGTTTGAGGGCTCCAATGCTCTGACTCTCGGCAGAGCCATTGTGACGGAGAGGACGCCCTCTCTTCGGGAGAAGAGGCCGGATGCTCCGCCGCCGCTCGAAGAAGTGGTGCGGATCGCGCTCGAAAAGGCGCCGGAGGAGCGCTGGCGAACGGCGAGGCAGATGGCCGCGGCGCTGGAAGAGGTTGCCGGAGGCAGGGCGCCGTCGCTGGCCACCACAGTGACTGCCTCGCCCGTAGAGGCGCCGCGGAGGTGGAAGGTCCCGGCGGCGGTGGTGGTGGCGCTCTTGCTTCTTGGAGTGGCCGGTTGGTGGCGGCGCGGACCACATCCATCCGGCGGCGCCGTTACTGTTGCGGGAGTGCGGCAGGAGAAGTTGGTGGCCGTGCTTCCCTTCGAAGTGATCGGAACAGCTCCGGAAGCGGCGGAGATTGCCAACGGGCTCATGGAAGTGCTGACAGCGGCCATTTCGGATTTCGAGCGGGCTCACGGGAAGGTTGCGGCTGTTCCGAGCAGCGAAATACGGCGGAGGAACATCGGCAGTCCGGAAGAGGCGCGGCGCGTGTATGGGGCGAACCTTGTTCTTGAGGGAAGCGCGCAGCCGGTGGGGAAGAAACTCGAGTTTACGCTCGCCCTGGTGGACACGGCGACCCTGCGTCAGGTTGCGGCCAAAGTGCTCGAATACGACCCGCGGAATGCGGTAGCCGCCAGAAACCGAGCGGTAGAGGAGCTTGCGCGGCTGCTGTCGGTGAATGTGGATGAGGCGCGGAAGACGGTGTCCGGAGGGGACACGTCCGCGCCTGGAGCTTACTCGGCTTATCTGAGAGGAAGGGGGCTGCTGGCGCGGTACGACATACAGGGCAACCTGGACAAGGCCATCGCGCAGTTCCGGGAGGCGATCCGGGAAGATCCCAACTATGCGCTCGCCCATGCCGGGCTGGGGGAAGCCTGCTGGCGCAAGAGCCGGGCGGAGGGCGACCCGGAGATGGCCGCGGAGGCGGTAAAGAACGCGGAGCGGGCGGTGGGACTGGAGCCGGGAATCCCGGTTGTGCACACGACGCTGGGAGCGATTTACGGCACCAGCGGGCGGGAAGAGGAGGCGATCCGGGAATTGAAGGAGGCCCTCAAACTGGCTCCGGGGAACGCGGAAGCGCCGCGGGAGTTGGGCCGGGTCTATGTGGTGATGGGGCGGTTTCTGGAGGCGGAAGCCGCTTATCTTCAGGCGACCAGGGCGCGGCCCACGGACTGGTACGGATTCCTGTTACTGGCCGCGTATTACTACCAGCAGGAGCGGTACGAGGAAGCCGAGACCGCGCTCGAACAGGCCAAGCAACTGGCTCCCAACAATGAGCTTATCCTTCGTAACCTGGGAATGGTCTATTACTTTCAGGGCAGGTATGCGCAGGCGGTCAGCGAGTTGCAGCAATCGCTGAAGCTCAAGTCGAATGCGACAACTTACGGGACCCTGGCGGCCACTTTCTATCTTCAGCACCGCTTTGTGGATGCCTTATCGGCAATCGAAACGGCCATCGACCTGGATGCGAACCGCTACTTCTTCTGGGGCAATCTTGG
>JADLBG010000398.1 GCA_020847895.1 Bryobacterales bacterium | reverse complement strand
CCATGTAGCCGAGCGAATCGCAGGTCTGCTCGAGGATGTGAACGGCGAGGGCATCGCCCGGCATGGCTCCTTCGACGTAGACGGGGCCGGTGACGGGGTTGCCGTGATACCCTTTTGCGCGCATTGCCAGAAGGTATTCGGGAGTGGTGTGCCGGGGGATGCGCGTGCGTCCGCCGCGTGAATCTTCGGTCTCGACAAGGAAGACTTCCTGTTGGGCCACCCGCGCAACGGGGGAAAGGCGGCGGTCGAAAACGGGAGTGAGTTTATCCCGCGTAATTCGCTGCATCGAGTTTCAAAGTATCGCACAGGGAAATGCCGGTTGTGGAAAGGCGTGCAGTATATTGGATGGATTGAGGAATACCCGGATTGAAAAGGTGGAGGTGATTCCGATTCGCGCGCCCCGGAAAGAGGTGGTGCGATCGGGGCTGAATCCGGGTGATCCGGTGAGCGCATCGGAATTCGGGGTGGTCCGCATCGAGACTGCCGCGGGGATCGAGGGGCTGGGGGAAATTTCCATTACGTTTCCGCGACTCGGGCATCCGTTGTGCCGGTTCGCTTCGGCGCGCATCGCGCCGGAGTTGATTGGGGAGGACGCGCTGGCGGCGGGGCGGGTGCTGGCCCGCGCCGATAGGTTGCTGGAAGGGGTGGAAGGCGGCTGTTACCTGCGGGCGGCGATTGCGATGGCGCTGCTGGACACGGCGGGCAAGTGCTACTCGATTCCCGCCTGGCAGATGTTGGGAGGGCGCGTGCGGGAGCGGATTCCGCTGGCCTGGGGCATCTATCAGAAGGCTCCCGAGGAAATGGCGGAGGACGCCGCCTGGGCGGTGCGGGAGGGTTATTCGGCTATCAAGCTGAAGGTGGGCCGGCGGCTGGAGGATGACCTGAACGCTGTGCGGGCGGTGGCGCAAGCGGCGGGAGACCTGCCCTTCCGGCTGGATGCCAATGGCGCCTGGCGGAGCGCGGAAGAGGCGCTCCAAGCCATCCACGCTTTCACCGAGGTGGCGCGGGTCGAGTGGGTGGAGCAGCCTGTTCCGAGGAATCTCGATCTGTTGCGGCGGGTGAGGGAAGAGAGCCCGGTTCCGGTGATGGCGGACGAAAGCTGCCGCTCTTTGCGCGATGCTTTCGATCTGGCAGCGGCGCGGGCGGCCGATGTGTTCAATATTTACGTTGCCGAGGCGGGGGGGCCAAGGGAGGCGGCGGCGATATTCGGGTTTGCGGGTTCACTGGGAATTCCGTGTATCCTCGGCAGCCAGGCGGAGATGGGCATCGGCACGGCGGCGTGCGCGCATCTTGGGGTTTCGCTGCCTGATCTTCCGCATGCCTTTGAGACGTTCGGGCCGCTGCGGTATGTGAAGGACATTGTGGCGGCGCCCGTGCGGATCGAGGGCGGGTATCTGTGGCCGCCCGAAGGTCCGGGGTTGGGCGTGGAGCTTGACTGGGACGTGATCAGCGAGTACAGAGGATGAGGTTTGCCGAGGGTTTTACGGCCCCTGGCCCCTGATCAGCGCTCAGCTTGCGAGTGCTGCTTGCCGCTAGCGCAGGTTCTCTTCAAACAGCTTCAGGATGCGCTTGTACTCGTCCGCCCATGAGGAAGGCTGGACGAAGCCGTGGTTTTCCACTGGGTAGACGGCCAATTCCCAGTTCTCTTTTCGCAGTTCGATGAGGCGCTGGGCGAGGCGAACGGAATCCTGAAAATGCACATTCGTGTCCACCATGCCGTGACAGATGAGCAGCGCGCCCTTGAGCCCGGCGGCGTGATAGATGGGCGAGGACAGCCGGTAGGCTTCGGCTTCCTTTTGCGGCAAATTGAGGATGTTCGATGTGTACTCGTGGTTGTAATGCGCCCAGTCGGTGACGGGACGAAGGCTCGCGCCGGCGGCGAAGACGTCCGGCTGTGTGAACATGGCCATCAGCGTGATGAATCCACCGTAGCTGCCTCCGTAGATACCCACGCGCTTCGGGTCGGCGCCGTATTGCTTCACCGCCCATTTGACCGCGTCCACCTGGTCGTCGAGATCCTTGCCGCCCATGTGGCTGTAGATGGCGGTGCGCCAATCGCGGCCGTAGCCCGCCGAGCCGCGGTAATCCAGATCCAGCACGAGATAGCCCCGTTCGCGCAGAAGGTGATGGAACATATACTCCCGAGCGTAGTAGGACCACTCACGCGTCACGTTCTGAAGATACCCGGCACCGTGGACAAAGATCACCAGCGGCCCGCCGCGCTTCCAGTTCGCGGGCTTATAGACGTGAGCCGGCACTTTCGCTCCGTCCCGCGCGGGGATTTGCACGATGGGCGCATCCATCCACGGATAGGAGAAGAAACCAGGCTCCGGGGAGGAGGTCACTTTTTCCGCCTTGCCCTGCAAATTCTGAAGGTAGAGTTCCGGCGGCTTGTTCGTATAGGAGTAGACGTCGGCGAGCATCGTGCCGTCGGGAGAAAGCGCCACCTTGTGACCGCCCGGCGCGGTTGTGAGTTTCCCGCGCTCGCCGCCTTCCGTGCTCATGAAGTAATAGTGGTCTTCGGCGGGGCTTTCCTCACTGGTCTGGAGGAGGAAACGGGAGCGGTCTCGCGTCAGTTGCACGCCGCGCACTTCCCATTTTCCCGAGGTGAGTTGCTTCGGCTCTCCGCCGGCGAAGGGAACGGTGTAGAGATGAGACCAGCCATCGCGCTCCCAGGTGAAGTAAATCCGCTGGTTATCCTTGAGCCATCCGTATGCCGAATCGGCAGGTCCGTCCACCCACGCATCGTCATGCATATTCACCAGGAGGCGTGTTTTCGCGGTTTTGGGATCGGCGGCGGCAATCCAGACATCCTTGTTGTCGGCTGCCCTGCCCTCCATCACCAGCCTGGAGCCGTCTTCGCCCCATTGACCGGATTCCCATTGCACATCCCGGTCCTTCATGCCGTCGTCGAGCCACTTGGATTCCCCTGTCCTGACATCGAGAAAGGCCACGAGGATCCGTTTGGAGGGATCTCCCACGTCGGTTCTGGACGGGATGTCCGAGGTGTAGCCGCTCTCGGTAAGATAGTTCGGGACAATTGTCTTTTTCGCGCCATCCCGTGTCTCCTCGATCCAGGCGAGCACGTAGGATTCGTCAGGCGAAAGGCGGAGCGTTTTCACGGATTGCTTCGCATTGAGGCGGAACGGCTTGCGCGGGTTCTGCCGCTTTGCCCTGGCCTTGTCTTCCGCCTCTTTCTTTTCCTTGTCGCGAATGTAGTCGAACAGCTTTGCTTCCTCGGACTTCAGAAACTCCTGGCTGGGGGTTCCTTTGCTCTCGTCCCCGTCCTTGCCGCCTTTGCGGATGTCCGTGAGCTGAATCACTTCACCGTTGCCCGGCGAGAGGACAAACAGATTGTCATCGCGCACGAAGGCGATGCGCTGTTCGTCGCGGGTGAAATGCGGATCGGATTCCGCGTCTTCGGTTTTCGTCAACTGCTGTCGCCGCCCGGCCATGTTGTCATAAAGAAAGATATCGCCGCCGCTTTCATAGACGGTCAACCTCCACTCGCGTGTGGCGTCGCCGCGGACCGGGGGCGCTTCCCCGGCCTCGTCTTCGTTCAGTTTGCGTAAACCGGATCCATCGCGGTTCACCACGTAGGTGGAGTAATCCTGGAGCAACGGCTCGTCGTATTTCTTCCACCGAAAATAGACGCGCCGGCTATCGCCGGACCAGCGCACGGCCTGCGGCGGATAGCCGTAAAGGCCCGGCCCGCGCATGATGCTGTCAATGCCGAGGACGAACTTCGGCTGGGCGGGCGCCAACAGCAGGAATGCCAGGACGCAAGTAACAACTCGATACAACATGGAGCGAATTCCCCAAGAATAGCGGGATTACGCTGTAGCTCGCAAACCGCGGAGGCGGGACACGACGAAGCGAATGCCGTCGTTCTCATCCGATTCTGGTAGCGTGGTCTGCATGCTCTTGCCACTGCTCCTCGTTGCCTCGAGCCTGGGCGCGGAGACGCACACCGTTCAGGCCACACGCTATTACAACTCCTTTGACCACCGCAATACGGTGCTCGCGCGCGTTGCGCCGGGCGACACAGTGATCACGAAAACCCTTGATGCCGGGGGCTACGATCAGGCGGGAAAGAAGGCCGGCGAGCGTCCAAATCCCCTCACGGGGCCGTTCTACATCGGCGGCGCCGAACCGGGGGACGCGATTGCGGTCACCTTCGTCCGCATGCGTCCGAATCGCGACTACGGGTTTACGAATCACCGGCTCGGCGTGTTTTCCCTGAATCCGGAAATGGTGGAAGGGCTGTATCCCCGCGCGTTCAAGCGGGGCGCCGTCTATCCGGACCGCGATGACATTCTCAAGTGGCGGATCGATCTTGAGAAGCAGGTGGTGCGGCTGGAAGATCCGGTGAGCAAGGTCCACAAGATGGAGTTCCCCGCCAAGCCGATGCTCGGCTGCGTTGGGGTGGCCGCGCCCGGGGTGTTCGGGCCGACTTCCGCGATTTCCGGGCCTTACGGAGGCAACATGGATTACAACCGTGTGGCAGAGGGCTCCACGGTGCTGCTGCCGGTGTACCATCCGGGCGCGCTGCTGTTTATCGGCGACGGCCACGCCTTGCAGGCCGACGGCGAACCCACGGGTACAGGTGTGGAAACCAGCATGGACGTTACGTTCAGCGTGCAGCTTCGCAAGCGCGCCAACCTGCAAAACCCGCGTCTCGAGACGCCGCGGTTCATTATCAGCGTCGGCAGCCAGCCGGAGTTTGCCAGCTCGCTCGACCGCAGCCTGCGTCTGGCGACTTCGGACATGGTGGACTGGCTTACGGGCCAGTACAGGATGGAGCCGTGGGCGGCGCACATGCTGATCGGCTATCAGGGGAGCTACGATGTGGTGACCGTCGCCGGCTCGATGGCGCTCAGGATTCCGCGGACGGTGCTGCCGAAATAAGTTCGAGAATTGCCGGGAGGTCGCGCCACAGCAGGAGATGGCCTCGGCCGGGGGAAACGATGAGCCGCGCCCGCGGGATTTCGGCCGCAAGAGCACGGACGTTGGAAACCGGCGCGAGCCTGTCTTCAGCGCCATGCCAGAAGATCACTTCACCGGCGATCTCCGCCGGGGTAAACCGCCAGTCGCGGCCGGTGGTGCGGTAGTCCTCGATGACGCCGGCCGGTCCGTTGCGAACCGCTTCATAGAAGAAGCCGGTCGCTTCCCGAGGGGTGAGGCTGCTGAAGATTTCGCGGTCGGATGGCGAAGTAAATTGCGCCAGGACGCAGAACCGCGCCACGCGCGGAGGCAGCCATGAGGCCGCGCGCAAGACGAGAGCGGCAAGCCAGGGCATCCGCCTGCAGAGCGGATAGAGCAGGCGATCCTCGATCAATCCCAATTGCCGGATGGCTTCGCGGTCGAGCAGCGGTCCAATTCCCGCGACAATGCCCGTACGGGTGACGCGAGCGGGGAGTTGATGCGCGCAGGCAAGGGCATAGGGGGCTCCGGCGGACCATGCCAGGACGCAGAAGCGTTCCAGGCCGAGGGTATCCGCGAAGCACCTCACATCCACGGCCCAATCGGGGAGCACGGCGTCCGGATGCGGATCCGAAAGGCCGATGCCGGGCCGGTCGATAGCGATCAGACGGACATGAGCGAGACGGGAGGCTTCGTCTCCAAACGCGATATCGAGCCGCGAGGAGAGCCCGCCGTGGAAATAGAGGACGGGCGTTCCATAAGGATCGCCGTACAAGGCATAGCCCAGCCGTCTTCCATCCGGCAACTCTATTCGAGCATCAGCCACTGAAGCACACACTACCATTCCCGCGGCGCTGATAGTATGCTCAGGGAAGCTATTCCTCGAAGGGAGACCGACTTCATTGAGCAACCGCCGCACATTTCTCATGGGCGCCGCAGGGGCCGGCGTAGCCGCACAGAAAGCGCTTTCGGCCAATGACAAACTGCGCATCGCCGTGCTCGGCGTGCATGGCAGAGGCAAGGCGCACATCGAAGGCATCATGAAGCAGCCGGATGCCGAAGTGGCCATCCTTTGCGATCCGGATCTCAGCGTGGCGCGGCAGCGGGCCGGCGATTTTGAATCGAAATATGGCCGGAAGGTTGCCATCGAGCAGGACCCGAGGAAGGTTTTCGAGAACAAGGAAATCGACGCGGTCACCATCGCCACGCCGAACCACTGGCACGCTCTGGCTGCTATCTGGGCCTGCCAGGCAGGCAAGGACGTCTACGTCGAAAAGCCGGGCGCGCACAACATCTACGAGGGGCGCAAGCTGGTGGAGGCGGCGCACAAATACAACCGCATCGTGCAGCATGGCGTTCAGCTTCGCAGCTCCGCCGCCCTTCAAGAAGCGGTGGAGCACCTGCGCAAGGGAACCATCGGCAACGTGTACATGTCGCGCGGGCTGGTCTTCCGCCGGCGGCCCTCCATCGGGAAGAAAGGACCGGAGAAGGCGCCCGACTACCTGAACTACGATATCTGGACCGGACCGGCGCAGATGGAGCCGTATTCGAAGCGCATCGTCCACTATAACTGGCACTGGACATGGAATTATGGCAACGGCGATGTCGGCAACCAGGGCATCCACGAGACCGACATGTGCATGTGGGGCCTCGGCGTGGACACGTTTCCGGGCAGGATTACCGCCATGGGCGGCAAATTTCTGTTCGACGACGACAAGCAGACGCCGGAAGTGTTGAGCAGCGTATATCTCTATCCCGAGCAGAAGAAGATGATCCAGTTCGAAGTGCGGCCGTGGTGCACGAACGAAGAAGGCGGCGCCAGCGTGGGCAATATCTTCTACGGTTCGGAAGGCTATTTGGTGATCAAGGGCTACAACACGTACGAGGTTTATCTGGGAGAGAAGCGCGAGAAAGGGCCCAGCCGCAAAGAGGGCGGCGATCATTTCGCCAACTGGATCAAAGCGATTCGCAGCCGTAAGCCCGGCGAGCAGAACGGGCCTGTGGAGACGGCCCACCTGGCGAGCGGACTGGCGCATCTCGGCAACATCTCTTACCGCCTGGGGCGCCAGCTACATTTCGACCCGGCGAAGGAAAAGTTTATCGGCGATTCCGAAGCCGATGCGATGCTGGCGCGCAACTACCGTGCGCCGTATATAGTTCCGGAGAAGGTATAAACCATGGCAACCAATCGACGCAATT
>JADLBG010000397.1 GCA_020847895.1 Bryobacterales bacterium | reverse complement strand
CCGGGCGGATCGGCGGCTCCTTCTTCAGCGACTCCCGGTGATCAATGAGCACCTGACCCGTGGGCCAGCGCACCCACAGATTCTCGACAAACCGCGGATCGAGCGGGTTTTCCTCCTTGGGATCGGTATAGAGATCGAACCACAGCGGGAAGCTGTATTGTTCCACCGGCTGGCCGAATCCGCGGCTCACTTCCCGCATCATCATCTTCCAGTTGCGCCACTTCACGCCGTAGATCTCATTGCCAAGATAGATGACCAGCGATTCGCGATTCGATTGCTGCTTCCCGCCGAGGAAGAAATCGAGTTGGTCAATGCCGTCGAAGACGCGGTCCTTCGGCACGTTGCCGCCGGCGATGCGAGCGAACGTGGGGAACAGGTCCATCTCGTGCACAATCTCGTTGCTGACCGTTCCGGCGGGGACCTTGCCGGGCCAGCGGATGAGGAACGGGGCGCGCAAGGAGCCTTCGTACGCCGTGAAGTACGTCCCGCGCCAAGGCCCGTTGAAGCCGTGGTACGGCGCGGTGGCCTCGCCGCCGTTGTCCGAAGTGAAGAGGAAGACAGTGTTGCCGCGGATGCCGAGTTTGTCGATTTCATCGAGCAGACGGCCGGTAAACGCATCCACCTGCGCGAGCACGTCGGCGAACTCGCCGTTCTTCGTCTTGCCCTCGAACTCGGGATCGGGCAGCACGGGCATGTGCACCTGTGTATAGGGCAAAAACAAAAAGAACGGTTTGCGTTCTTGCGTCTTGCGCCTCATATAGGCGATCGCGCGGTCGGTGATCTCCCGGTCAATGGCCGCCCGCGCCTTCATGTCATAGATCTTCACCTCGCGCGGATCCTCGCCGCGCCGCGACTCCATGACATGAGCGTACTTGACGAACGGATGGGAGCCGGGACGGAACCGCGGATTGCCCGGCCAGAAGGCATCGTTCGACGAGTTCGGGATCCCGTACCACTCCTCGAAACCGTGGTCGGTGGGGAACCGGCCTTTCGTCTGTCCCAGGTGCCACTTCCCATACATCGCCGTCGAATACCCGGCGTCCGACAGCATTTCGGCCATCGTGTATTCCCACTTCGTGAGCCCGTAAACCGGCGTATCGAGCGGCACCGACCCGTTGCCTGTGCGGACGGCGTAGCGCCCGGTCAGGAGAGCGGCGCGGCTCGGCACACACTGCGCCTCGACGTTGAAATTGAGCAGCCGCATTCCTTCGCCGGCCAGTTTGTCGATGCGCGGCGTGGCGGACCCGCGCAGGATTCCGCCGCCGTAGACTCCCAGTTCGCCCCAGCCGAGATTGTCCATCAGCACGAGGACGATGTTCGGCTTCGAGGGCGCGGTTTGCGCGAGAGCGGGTGCGGCGGCAGCGCAGAAGGAGCGCCTGGTGAGTCGGTGTGGCATGGACCCGTTCATTACATCTCACGGTACTGGGAGATTTCAAGGGGAGTACCAGAACTTTGGCTCCCGCCGGGGAGGGCGAGTTCTATGGGAAATTCGGGCCAGGTGCCGCATATTGGTGGACGTATGCGAGTGCTTCCCGAAGGTATCGAAGAACGCCACTGGCTGGTGAACGTCATCGTGTTCACCCGGTACTGGATCCACTACGGTGTACTGTTCCTCGTGTTTCTCTGCGCCATCGCGGCGGCCGCCAGAGGCGTGATGGGGCGTTAGCAATCCACCCAGGCGCGCCTGGTGGCGCTTTCCAGCACCTTCCCTAAGAGGTGCATGCCCCACAATCCATCCGCGAACGTGGGGTAATCCACCGGAGCGGAAGGATCGGCCACCTTCGCATAGAACCGCTTGAAGACCTGTTTGTGCGAATCGTCATAGCCTTCGCTGTGGCCGCCGGGCAGATCGGCGAAGCCCTGCGCGGGCCCTCGCAGCAGCGATGGATCCTTGATGATCACCTGGTTCGGCGAATTGCGGTTGCCGATCCATAACTCATCCGGCCGCTCCTGGTTCCACTGCACGCCGCCCCTGGTCCCATAGATTTCGAAGGCGAAACGGTTCTTGTTGCCGGCCGACATCTGGCTGACGGTGTAGGCGCCGCGCGCCCGGCCGCCGAGGTGGAGCAGCACCATGCCGAAATCCTCTGTCTCCACCGGAATTTCGTCATAGTCTTCGGCGCGAAGCGTCTTGCCCGTGAACGTCTCCACCGAATGCTTCGGCTTGCGGCGCGTCTTGTGGAACGTGGCCAGTTCGGCGCACATCGCCGTGATCTTGAGGCCTGTAAGATGCTGGATCATGTCCATCCAGTGGGAGCCGATGTCGCCCACGGCGCGCAGCGCGCCATTGGGTCCTTTCTCGACGCGCCAGTTGTAATCGGTGTCGTAAAGGAGCCAGTCCTGCGAATAGGTGCCCTGCACAATCAGGATGTCTCCCAATTCGCCGGCGGCGATCATTTGCCGGATGTGCTGGACGACGGGGTAGTAGCGCAGGTTGTGCTGTACGCAGTGGGCCAGTCCCTTCTTTTCGGCCAGATCCAACATCTGGCGCGCCTCGCCCGAGTCGAGCGTGAGAGGCTTCTCGCAAAGCACGGCCTTGCCCGCCTCGAGCGCAGCCATCGTCACGGGAAAGTGCAGGGCGTTCGGCGTGAGCACGTGGACGGCGTCAATCGATTTGTCCTCGAGAATGGTCCGGTAGTCACCCGTGGAATTGTCCACGCCGATGGAATCCGCGAAGGCTTTCGCCCGGGCGGCGCTCGAACCGGCAACGGCGGCAACCTCCACGTTGCCTAGCCGCCGCACGTTCTCCGAGTGGACTTTTCCCATGAATCCAGTCCCGATAACGGCCGTTTTCAACTTGCGCATATCACACACTCTACCGCATGTTGATAGACTGAAGGCGAGATGCGCGTACGCGTACGCTTCGACGAGGGTCCGCGCGTAAAGCGCGTGGAGGGCAAGAACCAGCATCTGGCCGCCGGGGCGGCGGCGCTGCTCACGCCGGCGGCGGTGATGGCTGGAGTGCTGGCCGTGTGGCGGATCTGCGCGGACATCGGACTGACCGGCGAATTCGCCATTTCGAAGGGCTTCTTCTCCCACTGGCAGGTGTGGCTGATGGTGGCCGCAATCCTGCAATTTCTCGCATTCGCCTTGAACCGCTACGGCGTGCGCCGGATGCGCTAACGCATCATTAATCGTTAATCGAAATAGAAGATTTTGCTTGACTTCCTTGAGAAGACTCGATAATGTTAGCGACCAAGGTTGGCGCCTCGATGTCTCTTTCTGGGAAACTCTTTTTGTTTTTGTTTGTTTTGCCGGCGCCGTCACTGGCCCAATCTTTCACTGCTTCCGTGCGCGGGGTGATCACCGACTCGTCAAGTTCGGCAATCCCCAACGCAAGGGTGGTCATTACCAACGTCGACCGGAACACTTCGCAGCAAACCACCACGGATTCGAGCGGACGCTACGTCATTACCGCCTTGCCTCCGGGGCGCTACTCGCTTTCGGTCGAAGCCGCAGGATTCAACAAGTACACGCGCAGCGCTTTTGAGCTGCTGGTCCAGCAGCAGGCGACCATTGACGTGGAATTGAGCGTGGGCCAGATGTCGACTACGGTGAACGTCGAGGCCAGCGCTCCCCTGCTCAATACCACCAGCGCGACATTGGGCCAGGTGGTGGAGAACAAGTACATCCTCTCGCTTCCCCTCGCCGGCCGGGCCCCGCTGGCGCTGGTCGCCTTGACTCCGGGGGTGACGCCCTCGAACCTCAGCCCCGGCGGGCAAACGAACACGAATTTCGTAGCCAACGGGACGCGTAATTCCTCGGCGGACGTCCTGCTTGACGGCATGAGCGTAGCCAACGTCGAACAGAACAGCGGCATCACCAACCTCGAGTATCAACCCTCGGTGGACGTGGTCCAGGAATTCAAAGTCCAGACCAACTTCTTTTCGTCGGAATTCGGGAACACGGGGGGCGCCATTGTCAATGTGGTCACTAAATCCGGCACCAACAACTTGCATGGGAACGCGTACGAATTCCACCGCAACGCGGCAATGAACGCCAACAACTGGTTTTCGAATCGTGCCGGAAGAGGGATCCCGGACTTCACCCGCAATGTCTACGGGGGCACTCTCGGCGGGCCCGTCGTGATTCCGAAACTGTATAACGGCCGGAACAAGACATTCTTCTTCTACGATTTCGAGGGGAACAGGACAGCAAGCGCCGCCACGCGCACCGTTTCCGTGCCCACAATGCTCGAGCGCGACGGCAACTTCACAGAAACACGCGCAGCCAACGGAAGGCTGATCAGCGTCTTCAACCCGTTCAGCACCTACAAAACCGCCGACGGGCGAACGCTGCGCCAGCCGTTCGCCAACAATATTGTGCCCAGGTCGATGTTCAACCCGATTGCTATAAACGCGCTGAAGACGTATCCGAGCCCCACTTCCGAAGGCAACCTGAACACACATGCCAACAACTTCTTCGGGCAGGGAGTAAACGCCAGCGAAGGCAACCAGATGGACATCAAGCTGGACCACATGTTCAGCGATAAGCAGCGCATTATGTCGCGCTACAGCGTGAATTGGGGCAACAGCGTGCCCGCGGTGTTATGGGGCAGTTTGGCCGACCCCTTTTCGAACGGCAATTCGCGCTCCCGCACGCAGAACTTTGTCTTCGACTACACCCGCGCACAGAGCGCCACCACGTTGATCACGCTGCGCTACGGCATCCTGAGGCAGTCGGCTCACACTGATCCGAAATCTCTGGGGTTTGACCAGACCTCCCTCGGCTTACCAAGCCTGTATCTGACATCGGGCGTCAAGATGTTTCCGAACTTCGCGCCGGAAGGCTACCAGTTCACGGGGCAGGTTGGCTACGGGCTTATCGGGCGCGGGGACGACGTGAACAGCATCACGGGCAGCATCACGAAGATTCTGGAAGGCCACAGTCTGAAGATGGGCGCGGAGGCGCGGTTGATGCGGCTGAACTATCTGCAACCGGGCTATCCGCAAGGGAACTTCAACTTCAACCGGCAGGTGACCAGCGAGGATCCGAACAAAGGAGACTCGTTCCAGGGCAACGCGATTGCCTCAATGCTGATCGGCTGGGGCAGCGGCGGCCAGTACATGCTCGATCCCTGGTCGGCCTCGGCGTCACAATACTACGGCTTCTACCTGCAAGACGATTTCAAGGTGACGCGGAAGCTCACTGTGAATCTGGGCCTGCGCTACGACTTCGACCTGCCGCGCACGGAGCGGTACAACCGCTACAGCTATTTCGATTTCACGGCTCCGTCGCCGCTGGCCGGCAAAGTTCCGCAGTTCCCGAACCTGATCGGACAGTTCAAGTTCGTGGACGCAAACAACCGGCGTCCGATCGACACCGATTGGAACAACGTGCAGCCACGCTTCGGGTTCGCCTACGCGCTGAACGACAGGACGGCAATCCGGGGCGGGTATGGCATCTTTTACACCTTGTCGCGGGCAACCGTGAAGGGTCACACCGGATCGGGCTTCTCGACCACGTCGAATATCGAGTTCAGCCGCGACGGCGGGTTGACGCCCTACGCTACGCTTAGCAACCCGTATCCGAACGGACTGACCATCCCACCGGGAAATTCGCTGGGCGCCTCGACCTTCCTTGGTCTCGGGATCGGCACCGAGTCGCGGGAAAACCAGAATCCGCAATACCAGCAGTGGAATTTCTCGATCCAGAGGGCGCTGCCGTGGGATTCTGTTATTCAGATCAACTATACGGGAGGCAAGGGAACGCATCTCTATTTCGGCGGCGGAGTGACGAACAGGAACCGGCTCGACCCCTCGTATTGGCCTCTGGGACGGACGATATTGAACAGCCTGGCGCCCAATCCTTTTTACGGTGTCGTCACGGATCCGCAATCGCGGCTCAGCGCGCCGACAGTAACCTACAACACCCTGCTTCGGCCTTACCCACAATATGCGGGCGGAGTGAGCGGGTCAGCGTTGAATATCGCGAATTCGATCTATCATGGCGTGCAGTTCCAGTATGAGAAGCGCTTCTCGCACGGGTTGAGCGTGCTGGCGCACTACACCATCTCGAAGCTGATCGACGATTCGTCGTTTTCGGACGGAAACGTCGGCTGGCTCGGCGGGGTCACGGATGTGCAGAATCCGTTCAATCTACGGCTGGAGCGGGCGGTGTCCGCCATGGACATCCCGCAGAGGCTGGTGCTCACCTTCTCCTACCAACTGCCCTTCGGCAAGGGTAAGAAATTCGGCTCTTCCTGGGGCCGGCCGGTGGACATGGCACTGGGTGGATGGGAAGTGAACGGCCTGATGACATTCAGTTCGGGCTTCCCGCTGAACAGCGGTTCGCAGTTCCGGGAGTCGCCGTTGCAGGGCGGAGTCCTGTGGGAAGGCGTCCAGCGGCCGAACCTCATCGGCGACCCGCGCAAGGGTGGATCGGTGAAAGACCGGTTGAACGGCTACTTCAACGACGCTGCGTTCTCGCGCCCGGCGCCGGACACGTTCGGCACCATGCCGCGAACGCTGCCCAACTACCGCAGCCCGGGAATCCGCAACGCGGATATGGCGGTGTTCAAGAACATCAACTTCCGCGAGTCGATGTACGCGCAGTTGCGCCTGGAGGCGTTCAACGTCACCAATACTCCGACGTTCGCCACCCCGCACATGTCGTACGGGGCCACGAACTTCGGAGTGATAGACACCTATGCCAGCGGACGCGGACCGCGAGAGTTGCAGGTGGCGGTCAAGTTCTACTTCTGACTGAGCATCTGGGGGGGCCGGTTCGCGTGGAGGTCATCCGGACGGGTGGGCGTCCCTCTCTAATCTGCCCGAAAGGTTCGCGCAGAGGCGTGGAGAGCGCAGAGTTTCTTTAGCTTTAATTAAGGTTAAGTTATGGGGCGTGGTACCATGCCGGGTTATGTCCGATTTTGATGTGGTGGGCATTGGTCTCAATGCCACGGATACGGTGATTCTTGTGCCGCACTTTCCGGCTTATGCCGGGAAGGTGGCTTTTGATGAAGAGATGCTGAGCCCCGGGGGGCAGGTGGCGAGCGCGATGGTGGCGTGTTCGCGGCTGGGACTGCGCACGAAATATATCGGCACGGTGGGCGACGATGAGCGGGGGCGGATTCAACTGGAGAGTTTGGAGAGCACGGGGATCAATCTGGACGATGTACAGGTAAGGAAGAACACCGCAAACCAGACGGCGTACATCATCATTGACCGGACGACGGGGGAACGGACAGTGTTCTGGAGCCGGCCGGAGGGCTTGCGCCTTCAGCCGGAGGAGATTCACGCGGGGATGATTACGCGCGCGCGGCTGCTGCATATTGACGGGCACGATACGGAGGCGGTGGAGAAGGCGGCGAAACTGGCGCGGGAAGCGGACATGCCAGTGACGGTGGACGTGGACACGATTTATCCGGGATTCGAGGGGGTGCTGAAGCACGTGACGCACCTGGTGGCGAGTTCGGAATTTCCGGTGGCGTGGACGAAGGAGAAGGATCCGCTGAAGGCGCTGGGGCTGATTCAGAAGGAATACCGGATTCCGGTGGCGGCGATGACGCTGGGCTCATACGGGGCGCTGGCGAGGGTGAACGGGCACGTGTATTATTCGCCGGCATTCGTAGTGAACTGCGTGGACACGACGGGGGCGGGAGACGTGTTTCACGGAGGCTTCTGCTATGCTGTGCTCGAAGGGATGCCCATGGCGGACGCACTCGATTTTTCGAACGCGATGGCTGCGCTCAATTGCCGGGCGCTAGGGGCGAGGGGCGGGATCAGCACCTCGGCCGAGGCGTACGCCTTGATGAGAAAAGCCGAGCGCCGGGCGCACCCGGACTTCGCGCACGCCGGCATTACGACCTCCGCATGATTCCGCTTCGCGACACCCAGCCCAGCTACACGACGCCCATTGTCACGATCGGGATCATCGTCGTCAATTTTGTGGTGTTTTTCTTCGAGCTTTCGCTTGATCCGTTCTCGCGGAACGAGTTGATATCGGTGTTCGGGATTGTGCCGCGGCACTTCCAGTACGTCGATCTGCTGACGTCGATGTTCCTGCACGGGGGTTGGATGCACGTGATCGGGAACATGTGGTTCCTATGGATCTACGGGGACAACGTGGAGGACGTTCTGGGGCACGGCAAGTACCTGCTGTTCTATTTGATCTGCGGAGTGGCGGCGGGGGTAGTGCATGTGATATTCAACGCCGGTTCGCGGGTGCCGACGATTGGAGCGAGCGGGGCGATTGCCGGCGTGATGGGGGCGTACCTGGCGAAGTTTCCGCGATCGCGGATCCTGATGCTGGTTCCGTTGATTATCTTTTTCACGACTTTCGAAATTCCGGCGGTGTTCGTGTTGATCTACTGGTTCCTGTTACAGATTTTCAGCGGGGTGGGAGAAGTAGGCTATTCGACCGCCTCGCAAGGCGGGGTGGCGTGGTTTGCCCACGTGGGCGGGTTCCTGACGGGGTATCTGCTGATTCACGCGTTCAAGACGCGGGACCGGTTCCGGCGGCGCTACGATCTCAACTGGTGAGACTGTTCCATGCTCGATTTACCTGACGATTTCCAACCCCTGGACCTGCTGGCGATAGCCGCGCATCCGGATGACGTAGAGCAGACCTGCGGCGGGACGATGCTGCGGATGGCGGAGATGGGGTACCGGACGGGCGTGCTGGATATGACGGCGGGAGACATGGGGACGCGGGGAACGCCGGCGGTGCGGATGGAGGAGTCCCTGGCGGCGGGGCGTTATTTGCGGCTGGCATGGCGGGGGAACCTGCGGTTTCCGGATGCGCGGCTGGACAATTCGCTACCGGCGCGGATGACGATGGTGGGGGAGATGCGGCGACTGCGGCCGCGAGTGGTGATTCTGCCCTATTGGGAGGGGCGGCATCCGGACCACTATAAGACAGCGGAACTGGCGTATGAGGCGTGTTTTTTGTCGGGGCTGGCGAAGATAGACGAAGGGGAGAGCAAGCCGCACCGGCCGTTCAAGGTGTTGTATGCGTCGCAATATGCGAATGTGACGCCGGCGTTCGTGGTGGATATCAGCGCGCAGTTCGAACGGCGGATGCAGGCTTTGCTGGCGTACGAGTCGCAATACGGGGAACAGGACGACGGGTCCGGGTTGTTTCCGAAGAGGGAGGAGATCCGGGAACGGCTGGCGGCGGTGGCGCGGTTTTACGGGAATCTGATCGGGGCGCGGTACGGGGAGCCGTTCGTGGTGAAAGAGATGATGCGGGTGGATGATGTGGTGGCGATGGGGGTGAGGAGTTTTTGAGGTTCACGTGGAGCGTGGAAAAAGGTTCTCGCCGAGGCGGTAGAGATCGCAGAGTTTTTGGTTGTTTTTGAAGTCGTGGGACTTGCGGCAGAAGGGTTCCAGGTGAGGTCGAACTCGCCGGGCGCGGAGGAGAAACGCGGTATACTTGCTCTCCTATGCCGAGAGCACTTCTTACTTTGCTGATTGCATCCACTTTCCTCGCGGCGCAGCAGAGCCGTGCGGTGACGAAGGCGACCGTAGACAAGTGGATGAAGGAACTATCGAACTGGGGCAGGTGGGGCAAAGAGGATCAGATGGGGACGGTGAACCTGATCACACCGGCGAAGCGGAGGCAGGCCGCGGGGCTGGTGAAGGATGGAGTTTCGGTATCGCTGGCGCATGACACGCTGATGGAGAAGGCGGCGGATAACGGGTCGCCGTTCAGCCATGTGATGATGGCGACCGGAGCGCGGCCGATGGGGCAGTTCAGCGTGGACGAATACAAAGTGAGCTACCACGGGTTTGCGCACACGCACATGGATTCGCTGTGCCACATTTTCTACCAGGGGCAGATGTACAACGGGGTGCGGCAGGAGTCCATTACGGATGAGGGGGCGGAGAAACTGGCGGTGACGAACTTCAAGAACGGAATTTTCACGCGCGGGATTCTGATGGATATTCCGAGGTTGAAGGGAGTGCCTTATCTGGAAGCGGGGACGGCGATCTACCCGGAAGATCTGGACGCATGGGAAAAGAAAGTGGGGGTGAAGGTGGGCTCCGGGGATGTGATCTTCATCCGGACGGGGCGGTGGGCGCGGAGAGCGGCGAAGGGGCCGTGGGATATCGGGAACAAGGCAGCGGGGCTGCATGCTTCGTGCGTGCCGTGGCTGAAGGCGAGGGATGTGGCGATGATCGGGAGCGACGCGGCAAGCGATGTGCTGCCGTCGGGAGTGCCGGGGGTGACGCAGCCGATCCATCAATTGGTGTTGATCGCGCTGGGGACGCCGATCTTCGACAACTGCGACCTGGAGGCGGTAGGCGCGGAGGCGGCGAAGCGGAACCGGTGGGAGTTCCTGATTAGCGCGTCGCCGATTCCGGTGCCGGGTGGGACGGGGTCGCCGTTGAATCCGATCGCGACGTTTTAGGGTTCTCGCGGAGAGCGCGGAGTCGCGGAAGGCCGATGGCGGCGGCTCCGCCGGGCGCATTTCTCTCCGGGTTCACACGTTCATGTCGAATTCCGGCCGTTGGGCCGGACGTGGACAAGTTGATCTGAGCCCATCCACATGCTCGTGCAGATCCGCGGGCAGGGATCCCCACATGGGATCGAGAATGAAGTCGATCCCTTCCCGCCGAGCTAGTTTAGCGGCTGGAACGAAGTCGGAGTCGCCCGCAATCAATATGATCTGGTCCACCTGGCGTTTGAAGGCCAAAGCAGCGATATCCAAGCCAATGCGCATGTCAACTCCCTTCCGCCGCACCTCATAGAACACATCCCCTTCGAGCAAGCTGCTGACAGTAATCTTTCCACTCAGCAGTTGCTTTAGACGTTCCGGCCTAATCGCCCATGAGGAGGAATCCGCGAGCCTGCCCAACCTAAGCGCGACCTTTCTGAGTTTCACCAACTCGCGATGAAGTCCTAACCGGAATTGCGCCTCTGGCGTCTTTGAGAAGTCGATAGAGCGCTTCGTAACGGGGTTGTGCGCTTTCTTGAGGATCGGAGGGCAATCGTAGTAGAAGATACGATACAACTCGCGCTTTCCAGCATCTTTATCTTCAAGATGAAGCAATGCCCAAGCAAAGAGATTTTTCGCGACTTGCCGTGGATCGCGGCTGTTTGCATCACGGATTAGAGCCCGGTAGCGCTTCAGGAAGTAACCACCATCTACAAGAATTGCAGTAGGCATAACAGAAACCCCTGGAATCGGCTCTGCCCATATTGGAAGGCAGGCGTACTACCAGGGGTTCAATTTCTCTTTTCATACTACCAGGGCCACAGCATTGTCACACTGTCTGTTGCCCGGCCTGTCTGTTACTCGGCTGGTGGTTGGGGGGGCAAGCGGGTTCTAGCCGAGAGCGCGGAGGAGGGGGCGCATTCGAATATACTGGACGGCATGCAGAGCCGGAGATGTTTTTTTCTTTCCGCGGGCGCGATCGCGGCGGCGCCGGGGTTCGCGGCCGCCGGTAGGACCGTTTTGTATGCGGCCACGGGGCCGGAGTTGAGCACGTACGCGGTGGACGTGGAGGGCGGGAGCCTGACGAAGCAGACGAGCGTGACGCTTCCGGCGAATGTGCAGGAGGCGTGGCCGCATCCTTCGCGGAAGTTTCTGTACGTGGCGTGGAGCAGCAATGGCGGGGGACCGGGGGGCCGGCACGGGGTGACGGCGTTCGCGCGGGAGGCGAAGAGCGGGGCGCTGTCGCAACACGGCTCGCCGATTGCGCTGGTGTCGCGCGCTGTCTTCCTGACCGTGGATATTCCGGGCCGGTACCTCGTGGTGGCGCATAACAACCCCAGCGCGGCGACGGTGCACCGGATCGAGGCGGATGGAGGGCTGGGGGCGCGAGTTGCGCAAGCGGCGGGGCTCGACTTCGGGGTTTATGCGCATCAGGTACGGGTGGCTCCGTCGAACCGGATGGTGGTGCTGGTGACGCGCGGGAACGGTCCCACGGCGACAAAGAAGGAAGATCCCGGGGCGTTGAAGGTTTTCGGATACAAGGATGGGGTATTGAGCAACCGTGCTTCGATTGCCCCTGGGGGCGGGTACGGATTTCAACCGCGGCATCTGGAGTTTCATCCGTCGCGGCCGTTCGCCTATATCACCCTGGAGCGGCAGAACAAAGTGCAGGTGTACGGGGTGGTGGACGGGGCAACGTTGAGCGCGGCTCCGTTGTTTACGAAGGAGACGCTGGTGGATCCGGGCCGGATGGCGACGCAGGCGACCAGCGCGATCCATGCGCATCCGAACGGGCGGTTTCTGTACCTGGGGAATCGCGGCAGCGCGACGGCGACGTTTGAGGGGAAACGCGTGATGGCGGCGACGGAGAATTCGATCGCGGTGTATTCGATCGAGCAGGTGACAGGCGAGCCCACTCTCATTCAGAATGCCGATACACACGGGGTGCATCCGCGCACGTTCACACTCGATCCGAGCGGGCGTTTGCTGGTGGTGGCGAACCTGGAGCAGGCGCTGGCGCGGGAGCAGGATACGGTGCGAACGCTTCCGGCGAACCTGGCCGTGTTCCGGATCGGGGCGGACGGCAGGCTGACGTTTGTCAGAAAGTACGACCAGGATACGGACAAGGGACGGAGCCTGTTCTGGACGGGAATGGTGGAGTTGCCGTAGGCTTTCCCCGGCTATCCGAGGTGGAGAGCGCGCAGTTCGCGGTCCCACGGTGGACTATAGGGGCGGACAAGCATCGCCGAGGCCTCGGGGTCTCCAAGGAAGTCCTCGCGGTCCGCGTCCCAGCGCAATGCGCGGCCGCCGAGGCGGAGAGAAAGATTCGCGAGGTGGCAGGAAGCGGCCGCGTAGTGGCCGTTCTCGACCGTGGCGTTGGGCTGCCGGCGCGACTTGACACAATCGAGGAAGTTGCGTTCGTGCAGATCCATGCCGCCGTAGACGGATGACTCGGGACGCATCTTCAAGGGCTCGATCCAAGGTTCCAACTTCGCGCGCGGCGAGGAGCCGGGCAGTTCCCCTTCGGGATTCCGGGAATCCGGATAAATGTCAAATCCCTCGCGCGAGAGATTCATGCCGCCTTTGGATCCGAAGAACCAGAGGACCGGTATTGTCTGCCCGCCCACGCTTGCTTCGCGATAGCTGAATACGGCGGTGGCTCCGCCGGGGAAACTGAACAGCGAGTCCTGGGTATCGGGAACTTCGCAGTTGTCGTCGAGGATCCGGCGCCCGCCGAACGAGACCACGGCAGTTGGACCCTTCGCCTGAAGCGCCCACAGGACGATGTCCATTTCATGGACGCCCATGTTCGTCTGCTGCCCGCCATCGGTATCCCAGAACCAGCGCGCGGTCTGCAGATGGAAATTGTTCATCCCGCGATTCGAGTTGTGCGGATGCCTGGGGGCAGGGCCGAGGAACAGTTCCCAATCGAGTCCCGGGGGAGGCGGGGAATCGGACGGCTTTCCCCATCCGGGCGCCACGTTGCGCACGGCTCCGGACCGAATGCTGGAGATCTTACCGAGGTATCCGCGGAGCAGGTCAGTGGCGGCGCGCTGATAGTGCGGCAGGGAGCGCTGCTGCGTGCCCACTTGCACCACGCGGTTGTAACGGCGCACGGCTTCCATCACCCAGCGGCCTTCCCTGACGAACACGGTCATCGGCTTCTCGACGTACACGTCCTTGCCCGCGGCGCAGGCCAGGATGGTCATCAGCGCATGCCAGTGGGGCGGCGTGCAGATAAAGACCGCCTGGATGTTCTTATCCTCGAGCACGCGACGAAAGTCCTGGCAGGCTTTGGCCCGGGGATTGAACTCGGCGACGTACTTTTCGGCCCTGGGCAGGTAGGCGTCGCACATCGCGGCAAGGTCCACATCGGGCGCGGCTTTAAGATGTCTCAGATGATGGCCGGCGATGATGCCGCAACCGATGCAGGCAACCTGGAGGCGCTCATTGGCGCCCATCACGCGCTGGTAGGAGGCTGCGCTCAGCGCTCCGACAAAACCTCGACGGGAGGTGGAACTCGATGGGAGCAACGTTTTTTCTCCTGAAATTGAAATGCCCAGTTACGCATCCATTCCGCTGGCGCGCAGCAGGGTTTCCTGCACGGCCAACTCCTCTTCCGGGGTCACCGGCAGTTTCCTCTCGCCCCTCACTGCCGCCGCCAACTCCACAAAATCGTCCACGTACCGCGTATAGGTGTAGGAGACTTTCTGGGGACCCGCCTGGTATGGCCCCGCCGGGGAACTCAGATCGATATGCAGCGACGGCGGTTCGATGGGCTGCACCACCGCGGTCCCTTTTGTGCCCACGAATTCGAGGGTCCGGTAGGGCAGGAAGCGCGGGTGCATCGAAGCGCTGCTGAACGTGCCGATCGCCTTGGGCCATTCGAGCACGGCAAGGGTGTTGTCCATGAGGGTGTCGTCAGGGCGAAGGCCTCTGTGCAGATACGGCGTCACGCGCCGCGGACGGCCCATCATCCGCACGATCGGATCGAGCATGTGTCCGGCGAGGTCGAACATCTGACCGCCGGGGAAGCGCGCCTCCGCCCTGCGCATTTCGTCTCCGATCTGAGCATTCATCGTGCCGCGCACGAAGAAGATCTCCCCGAGCCAGCCCGCGCGCGCGGCGGCCAGGGCTGCGTTGATGGCCGGATTGTGCCGCCACATGTACCCCATCTGGTAGAGGAGCTTCTTGCGCGCGGCCACTTCGAGGACAGCGCGAAAGCCCGCCATGTTGGTGGCCGGCTGTTTCTCCCAATGGATGTGTTTGCCCGCCTCGAGCGCGGCCTTCGCGCCGGCGGCATGATGGGGGACGTCCGAGCAGACGGCAATCACCTGGATGGACGGGTCTTCGAGAACCTGCGCCCGCGTCAGTTCCGCGACGCCCGCCTGCGCGTAGCGGGCCATCACCGGGCGATCCGGCTCACAAACGCCAACCAGTTCCCAATCGGGGGACTTGAGGGTGATAAACACCTTGGCCGCGGCGTGCGGATGGCTTGCGCCGAGGAATGCAATACGGATCCGCGGCCCAGCCTGGGGCGCCATCATCGCCGTACTTCCGAGAACGAACTCTCTTCTCCGCATTTTCGGATTGGACCCGTGATGGAATGCTAACCGCGAGGACATCTGGTGTCAACAGAAAACTGGCGCTTGCTGTCTCACCGCAGTCCCTTTTGTTTGAGGTAGGCGATGAGAGCGGCGGGGTCGTCGGTGATGATGGCATCGACTTTGGCGTGGATGAGTTTGTCCCATTGGGAGGGGGTGTTGGCGGTCCAGGGGACGACCTGGAGACCGGCTTGGTGGGCTTCAGCGACGCGGGATTGGGTGACGAGGGAGAAGTGGGGGGAGACGATGGCGGCTCCGGACTCGCGGGCAATGGCGAGGAAGTCCTTGAGTCCATTCTGGTAGAGGGCGGAGAGGCGGACATCGGGGAGGAGATTTTTCATCTCGTGGAGAGTGCGGAAGTCGAAGGACTGGACGATGACGCGGGAGCGAAGGTGATGCTTTTCGATGGCGGCGGCGAGGAGGCGGGCGAATTCGGCGGGCGGGGGAGACAATTCGGGCTTATCGGGGAAGCACTTGGTTTCGATGTTGAACTGAAAGGCTCCGCGGGGGGCGAGGGCGAATACCTCATCGAGGGTGGGGATATGGGCGCCGGGGACGAGTTGCTGGTTGGGGAAGGAAGGATTCTTCTTTTTGCCGCAGTCCCACTGGCTGAGTTCGAGGAGGGTCATCTGATGAATGGGCCGCGGTTTGCCGGGACCATCGCAGAGTTTGGGATTGATTTGCGGGTCATGGGAAACGACGAGGACATTATCCCTGGTGACGGCGAGATCGAGTTCGAGGGCATCGACGCCAGCCTGGATGGCGTATTCGAAGGCGGGGAGGGTGTTTTCGGGGCGCATGGCGCGCGCGCCGCGGTGTCCGTGGACCTGGATGGTCTGGGCAGAGAGAGTCATTGCGGCCAGGAATCCCGTCAAACACAGTATCATGACCACAGCATAGCCAAT
>JADLBG010000396.1 GCA_020847895.1 Bryobacterales bacterium | reverse complement strand
TGCGCCTCACCCGCGGCGATTATCATGGCGGCGCCGAAGCCTTCGACGCCTGTCTGCGCAAGAAGAACAACTGGCCTGAGGCCTTGGTCAACCTCGGCTTGTCCTACTGGAAGATCGGTGATCGCGATTCGGCCCGCCGCTCCTATGAGCAGGCCCTGGAATCAAATGCCGAATCCGTCGATGCCCTGCGCGGCCTTGCCGCTCTCGCCATCGAACGCAACGATTTCGAACAGGCTCTCGACTATCAGGCCCGCCTCATCGATCAAGGCGAGCGCAGTCCGGAACTCTTCTACAACACCGGCCTGCTGCTACAGAAGTCCGGCCAGGTCGAGGATGCCATCCGCCTTTATAAGGAAGCCCTCACGGAGCGTCCGAACTTCGCCGAAGCGCTGCTCAATCTGGGCCATGCGCTGAAATCGAAGGGACAGCAGGAAGAGGCCCGCACCTACTGGAAGCAGGCGCTCGATGCCAAGCCGGAATTGGCGCAGGGCTACTTCGAGCCCGCCCACAATTAGGCCGGCCCCGGCGCGAGCCGTCCACACTGACAGGAACCTCGCCAAATACCGGCCGACTGTTCGCGTTACGTGCCCTATACTGTCCACATGACGCGACTGTACGTCCTTATCGGCATGTTGCTCTCCGCGCTGCTGGCTCCGGTGGCCTACTGCGCTGACACCTTTTCCGGCCGCTACGTCGCCAATGTCCAGGCTGGCCAGTCCATTCTCGATCTCCGGCCGGCTGGTGCAGGCGCCGTGAGAGGAACCCTTGTCCTGCCGAACGGAAACTCCGCCCGTTTAACCGCCACGGCGGAGGGCAATCGCATGAGCGGCGTTCTCGAAGACGGCAAGGAATCGCTGCGGTTTGAGGCCCATGCCAAAGGCGAGCAACTCCAGTTTTCTGCCGGCGGCATCGAGCTATCCTTCACCCGTCAGCAGGGGCTGCAGGATGTCAATGACCCGAGCCTCGGCTTCCGTTTCCACGCGCCCGATGGCTTCTCCGCCGTTCCTGACAAAATCTGGTATCAGTTGATCTCCCCCCGAACGGAAGCCCGGATTCTCGTCACGCGCCATACGGCCGGAACTATTCAAGAAATGAAGAAGCTTTCCGCGGAGGGAATCACCTACGGACAGGGTCTCCAGCTAATGCCTGCCGGCCCGGCCACCATGCTCACCCAGTCCACCATGGTGCTCGATTTGACAGGCCAGATCGAAGGCCGCCCGGGAAAAGCAAGGCTCGTCGTGCTTCAATCGCCCCACGGCGGCGGCGCCATGATCCTTGCCGGAGGCAGCGAGGGCACACTGCGGGAATACACTACGCTCGCCGACGCCGTTGCGAAAACGGTCCAGTTTCAGAAGTTCGATGCCGCCCCCGCAATGGACTTCTGGACCAACCGTCTGAAGGGCAAGAAACTCCACTACTTCAGCCGGTATTCGAGCGGGGCCTCCTCCGGCGGCTACGCCGAACACAAGCAAATGAGCCTCTGCGCGGACGGCAGTTTTCATTCACAGGGAGACTTCAGCGCCTCCATCGACGTGCCGGGTGCAAGCGCCGGTATGGGCCGGGATAGCGCCAACGCGGGCAAATGGAAACTTGTACCGAATCTCGATCAGGTGATGCTGGTGCTGGTCTTCCCCAACGGCCCGGAAGGCCGCATTACACTCGCGGACCAGGGCGGCAAGACATTGCTCAACGGCCGGCGCTGGCTCCTCGAACCGGCTCAGGATTGCCGGTGAACCGGAGCCTTCCCCAACATCTTGTCGAGATATTGCAGCAACCCCGTCTTCCTCGCCGCCGGCTTATATCCGGACTGGAGTGATTCCGCAAACTCCAGAAAACGTTTGCCGAGCGGCCCGTCTTTGATGGCCGCCTGGCCCAGATTCAGCGCCCGCTGCAAGACATCGTAGGAGTTCGGCACGGCGGCCGCCACTTCCATTCCCAGCAATTCTTCGATTTGGAATCGATTCTTCGGCGACATGGACTCGATGCGGTTTAGGATCAGGCCGAGCCTTTCCTCGAGGCGCATCTCCTTGAGCAGCGCGATCGCGCGCTCCGCCATGTGGAGCGACGCGGTCTCCGGCGTCGTCACCAGGAAGATGCGGTTCGAATTGCGCAGCGTTTCGGCGGAAACAGGATCCGCCGCTCCAGGCAGATCAATGCAGACCGCCGTGTATTCGTTACGAGCATGGCGGACCAGGGATTGCAGGCGCCAGGGCGCCGGAAGCCGGTCCGGATCCGGCCGTCCGGCCCGCAGCACATCCAGCGCGCCGGCCTTGGTAATCATCCGAGTCCAGATGGTATCGTCGATCTGCCCGGCGTGCTCGGCGGCATCGCGAACCGAAAACCCCGCGTCCAGATTCAGCAGAAAGTCCTGCGTGCCCGCGAAGAGGTCGAAATCGAGCAGCGCCACTTTGGAGCCAGGTAGGCGCGACAACGCCACTGCGGTATTCAAACAGATAGTGGACGCCCCGGAACCGGGTTTGGCCGGCAGGAAACTGAAGACGCTGGCCGCCGGCGCGGCGGCCACCGGCGTTTGCCCCAGAGCGCGTTGCAGGCGGGATAGGGCTTCGCGGGTTTCCTCGGGGCGAAAGGGAAACGGCAGACACTCACGC
>JADLBG010000395.1 GCA_020847895.1 Bryobacterales bacterium | reverse complement strand
GGACGCGGCATCGCCAATCCGCTTGCCGCGATCCTGTGCGCCTCCATGCTGCTCGATCACCTGGGACAGGGGGCGGCGGCGGCCGCTATCGAGCAAGCCGTCCGCCGCGTGCTGGCGGAGGGAGCGGCGCGGACTCCGGATCTCGGCGGCGCCAGTGCATCCGCGGAAGTGCGCGACGCGGTGATCGCCTGCCTGTGAGGTGAGCCATGTCCGGCGAACGAACTCGGGGCTCCGCTCATCCGCGTCTGCATGAAGCGCGAAGAGGACATCTATTGGGCTCGCAAGGCTGGCGATGAAGCGGCGGAACGCGGCATCCGGCTCGCCCAGCAATCGCACTGCGCCAGTCTGTTTGAAAAATCGCGAAAAACATCACGAAAAATGCCGTGGAACAGTTCGTGCGCCGCGTGCTGGAACAACGGCCGGAAAACACCGCGGCGCGCGCCGCCGAATCCACCCTCTCCTGCATTCTTGGACGTATGGCCATTGACCGCGGGCGTGAGGTGACGTGGCGCGAGATGATGGCGGAAGGCTAGCAGCGAGGCAAGAGGAGGCGAGTTTCGTCTCGCCTCCCCGGCCTTATGCCGCCTCAGAAGTGGATCCGCGCGGTGTATTGAAACTCCCGCCCGCGGTTGTTCTGCGTGGTGGTCCGTCCGAACGTGGCCGATGTGAATCCCGTTGCCGGGTCGTTCGGAACGAAGCTGTTGGTGAGGTTGTACGATTCCAGCCGCAACTCCAGCCTTAGCCGTTCGGTTATAGGGAAGAATTTGGACAGCGTCACGTCCAGGTTCCAGTTGCGCGGTCCCGTCAGGTCCGGATACTGCCAGGGATTGGTGCGCGGTGTGTAGGCCGGCTGGCGGTTGAAGCCCGAAAGATCGAACCATTTGGCGCGGTCGCGGTAGACTGCCGGGGTTGTGTCCGGCGCTACCTGCGCGCCGAATCGCAGATAGTTGCCCGAGTTGTAAAAGAGCAGCGTGCTGGTGGACCAGCCGCCGAAAACCGCGTTCACAAAGGGATTCGCGTTCGACAGATACTTGTGTCCCTTGCCGAAGGGCAGTTCGTCCACGCTCGCCGTCGAGATGCGATGGCGCGGGTTGTTGCTGTCGAGCATCGTTGCGTTCCCCGCGTACTCGTCGGGGTCATTGAAGAAGTTGCTGTTCTGTTCGCGGTTGAAGTTGTAGGCCACCAGGAACATAAGGCCGTTGTTGAAATTGCGCTGCACCTTTACCTGCAGGGCATGGTAGCGGTTCAGGAAGCCGCTGGTGTTGAACTGGGTCAGGTCCAGGTATTGCGGATACGGTCTCAGGAGTGAGCCGCGGCTCACGGTCGACTGGTTGCGCAACTGGCCCGGGAACGTCTGCGGAGTCAAGTATTGATAGAACGGATTCGGCACGGCCTGATCGAGCAGGGCCTTATAGGTGTAGCTGAGATTGGGATCGGCGAGGTTCAGCCGGTCATTGTAAGGCATGTCATGGCCGAAGTTCATGAAGTAGGTCACGTCGGCATGCATCAGGAAGGGCAACTGGCGCTGTAAGGAGATGTTGAACCTGTCATTGACGCCGGTCCGCATGTCCTTCTGGTTCCAATCGGCCTGGCTGCCAAGGCGCGTATATATGCCGAGGCTTTTCCCCACGGGCGGGATCAATGGATTGGAGCCCGCCGGGAACGGATCCGAGATTCTCGCCTGCGGAACGCCTTGCAGGGTGGGCGCTACCGTTGTGATGGCTCCGAAACCCGCATAGCGCGAATCGCCCGCGCCCAACACGTCGCTCACCAGCAGGGGCGGAATTACGTAACGCGCGTATCCGGCGCGCAGGGACATGCGGTCGCTCAACCGGATCGCTACGCCGAGGCGGGGCATAAATACCTTCCTGTTGCTGTCCCACATTCCGCGCGGATTGCCGTTGCCCGCGAATTGCCACGGTCCGGTGAAATGGTACGGTTGGCCGCGTAGCGCCGCGATGTCGGCGGGAATCGGCGGGGGATTCTTCTGCATGTCGGGAATAGGCGCGGTAAGATCGAGCGGGCGCGAAACGCGGTCAAGTGGATCGAACAGCCCGGTTTCATACTCATAGCGCAATCCCAGGTTGATGGTGAGGTTCTTGTTTACCTTGAAATCGTCCTGGATGTAAGCGGCGTAGAAGTCCGTCCGCGGTTCCTGCAACGGAATATGCTGCGCCTGGGAACTGCTGTCCAATGCGCCCAGCAGGAACGTCGCCCAGCCGTCTCCGCGGAGCCGCGTATTCGGCGCCTGGAACGTGTCGGCCGTGAACGCCGGTCCGAAGCTGAAGTTCATCAGATTCGGCCGTACCGAACTGCCGCGCAGCAGCCGGCTCTCACCGCCCCACTTCAGATAGTGGCGTCCCATGTTCTTCGAAACGCGGCCGCTGTAGTTGTAGCTTTGCGGATGCTGAAACCAGTAGCCGCCCTTGCCGAAACTGGCGCTGCCGACGCCGCTCACCGCGAGGTTTGGATAATAGACCGCTGGAATCCCCGGCAGGTAGGACTGGTACCATGCGTTTGGCCAGAACTGCTTCAGCCCCTGCTCGCCGATGGCGCTCTTGGGCGAATCGTAGTCGTCGTTGAGTGTGGCGTAGCTCCAGCGGAAGTTGATTACCGTCGAGGGACCCGCGGTCCAGACCGCATCGGCGGCGATGTTGCGCGAGTTCATCACTCCGCCGTTGTCATCGGTCATCGCCGGCGAGTTGTTTGGGGTGTAGTTGTTTTGCGAAAGGTCTGTCCGGAACCGGCTGTAGCGTCCGAAGATCTTCCACTTGTCATTGACGTTCCAATCCGTGCGGTTGTTGAAATTCCAGTTGTAGAGATACCAGAAGTAGGCTTGCTTGTAATTGTTCACCGCGGTGATGTTGTCGCCGGGGCCGTTGGGCAGCCAGATATCCTTCATGAAGCGCACCGCCAGCGGATCCATCTGGGATACGGGGATGCGGTTGCCGGGGAACGGCGTGCGCGAGGCGACGCCGGCGGAACTCAGTTGCGTGGTGAACGGATCGAAGATGGCACGTAAGCCGCCGTCGGGATTGAGGGATTGTGAGAAGTCTCCGCCGCGCTCGAGTTCCGTCGGCAGTGTCATGATCGCCTGCCGCGGATCCTTCGTCTGCCAGCGCTCGAAGGAAACAAAGTTGAACAGCTTGTTCTTGACGATGGGATTCCCGAACGTGCCTCCGTAGATGTGGTTGCGCACGAGGTTCGGCGCGCGCACCACGGAATTGGTTACCGCGTTCAACGCCGGATTGCGTCCGAAATAATAGGCGGTTCCGTGGTATTCGTTGGTTCCCGATTTCACGGACAGAGTCAACACACCGCCGGCGCTGTGTCCGTATTCAGCGTCCACGGCGTTCTGCTGCACAGCCACTTCCTGCGTGGCGTCCATCGGCGGGGCGTAGGAGCCCTTGTAGCCCAATTGGAGCGGAGCGCCGTCCAACTGGAGTTCATTCCTCTGGGAAGTATTGCCGCCCACGTCGAGCTGGCTCGAAGACCACATGTAGAAAGGATTGCGCGTGGCCAGATTCGTGGTATAGCGATTCACCACCGCCGGGTCGAGAAGAACGAGCGTGAACGGGTTTCGCGCCAGCACAGGCAGGTCCGTCAGCATCTTCCGGTCCACCGTCAGAGACATTGTGGAGGTATTGAACTGCACCTCCACTGTCTGCGCCGCGACGTTCACCGTCTCCACTACTTGGCCGAGCTTGAGAACGGGATTCACCGTGATATCCCCGCGTGTCTGCACCAGTATGTTCTGCTGCACGAACCGGCTGAATCCGGCTAGTTCGGCGGTCAATTCATACGTGCCCGGTTCCACGAAATCGAACAGGAACTGGCCGCTTTGATTCGAAGTCTTCGCGGCTTCGACACCGGTATTGATGTTGCGCAGGCGCAGTTGCGCTTCCGCCACGACGGCGCCGGTGGCATCCGTCACGGTGCCTTGAACCTTGGCGCGATAGTCTTGAGCGAAAACACCCCCGCAGGAAAGCAGCCACAGAAGGAGTGGAGCGGCGAACTGTTTCATAGAGATCCCCTGTTCAGGCGCACAGAATCCAAACCGGATGAGATCATCCGGTTTGGAGAACGATACACGTATCGCTCCGCGGAGTCAAGGGGGATCAGGTTGGTGGGGGATCAGGTTGGCTGGATTGGCTGGGTTTCAACATCAGAAGCCCTCCTGCGCTCCCCGGGGTTGCTCCCCGGGGTCGCTTGCGGCGGCCGACGACCAAGGAGTATAATGCCCGGGAATTTAATTAAGGAGCCGAATATCACGGTATGATAAGGCGTATATTAATCGTAATTTGGATTGCATTCTTGTTTGCCGCTCCGGTGACCGCGCAGACCAGCAGCGCCTCGGTCGGCGGACAGGTGAAAGATACTTCCGGCGCCGTGATTCCGGACGCTGTCATCAGCGTCGTAAACACGGAAACCAACGTGGCGCGCAGCGCTAACGCCAACGCGGAAGGCATCTATGTGATTACCAACCTGATCCCTGGCAGCTACAAACTCTCCGCCACTTTCGAAGGTTTCAAGAACCTCGATCAGGGGCCGTTCACGCTGCGCGTGGGCGACCGCGTCACGCTGGACCTCACCATGGAGGTGGGATCCCAGACGGAGCGCATCAGCGTGACCGCCGAGGTCCCGCTTCTGCGAACCGAAGACGCGCAAACCGGGCAGGTCATTGACAACCGGCGTATCCAGCAACTGCCGCAATATAACCGTAACGCCCTGGCGTTCGCGGCCCTGACAGCGAACGTGAACGGCACTTCAGACCAGATGAGCCGCGGCAGTGATTTTCGCATCAATGGAGGACGCACGGCCGCGGTCGAGTACTACATCGACGGTCTGGCGGTCTCCACCGGCTACTATCACGACATTCCACCCGCGGTTCCCTCCATGGAAGCGGTGGGTGAATTCAAGGTGATCACGAACGGCCTCTCGGCCGAATACGGCCGACTTTCCGGCGGCGCGGTGACGCTGGTGACGCGAGCCGGGACCAACGAATTTCATGGTTCGGCTTACGAGTTCTTCAAGAACGACATGTTGAACGCCAACGACTGGAACTCGAACCGGTTCGGCCGCGCCAAGGGTGTGTTTCACGAAAACGTATTCGGCGCCAGCCTGGGCGGGCCTATTTGGATCCCGAAGGTTTATAAAGGCCGCGACAAGACGTTCTTCTTCCTCAACTTCGAGGGTGGACGCTACCGCTCCGGAAGCAACACGCTATTGGCGGGCGTGCCTACGGCTCTGGAACGCTCCGGCGATTTCTCACAGACGCTGATCGACAGCGGTCTGAAGGCGCAGATCTTTGACCCGCTGACGGCAAAACTCGAGGGCACCAGGGTGAAGCGCGACCCGTTTCCGGGCAACATGATCCCACAGGCCCGCTTCAACCCGCTCTCGAAGATTTACCTCGGGTACTATCCGCAACCGAACCGCGCGCCGCTGCCCGGTTCGAGCCACGACAGCAACTTCGTGGGCACCAGCACAAACCCGTCCAGCAACAACAAGTGGACGGGCCGCATCGATCAGAATTGGAACAACCGCCACACCACGCACTTCACCGCGACTCACTTTGACAACAGTTCAGAGAGCCCGCGCTGGCTCTCCGCGCTTCAGGCGGCGAGCGTAACGACGG
>JADLBG010000394.1 GCA_020847895.1 Bryobacterales bacterium | reverse complement strand
TCTGAAGAGTCGCTTCCAGCACCACCGCATCGCCGGCCTCGGCGGTGATGTCGCTATGCGTTCCCAGCGTCACTCCAACCGTGGCCACGCGCATCGCCGGCGCATCGTTGATGCCGTCACCCACATAGAGCGTCGGGGCCGTTGCCGTCTCCCGCAACACCACCTCCACCTTCTCCTCCGGGCTCTTCGATGCGTAGACTTTCTCGATTCCCACCGCGCGCGCCAGGTACTCGGCTTCCGAAACCCGGTCGCCGGAGAGCAGAATCAGGCGCGCCGCCCGGTGGCGGTGGCTAAGATGAGCAATAAACGAGCGGCTGTCGGCGCGCGGTTCGTCGCGGAAACGCATGGTGGCGGCATAATCTCCATCGAGCAAAACGATGCACTCGAGCCCACCCGCCTGCGGAGGAAGCTGCGCCTCCCACGCGCCCGTATGCTGCCTTCCGGTAATCACGACAGCGCGGCCGTCGACAAGGCCGCGCAGCCCCTCCCCGGGTCTTTCGCTGAGCGAGATGACCGGCGAAGGACCCAGTCCCCTCTGCTCCGCCGCCTTGCGGATCGCACTCGCCAGCGGATGTTTGGAATACAGTTCCAGGCTTGCCGCCAGTTGCAGAACTTCGCGCTCCTCAACACCCGGAGCTGTGTCAATGGCGGTGAGCACCGGACGCCCATAGGTCAGCGTGCCGGTCTTGTCGAAAATCCAGATCCGGCAATCCCCCACCAGTTCGAGCGCCGCCGGGTTCTTGATGACAATCCCCCGGCGCGCGCTCAGCGATATCGCGCCCACCACCGCCACCGGGATGGCGATCAGCAACGGACACGGGGTGGCGATCACCACCACCGAAAGAAACCGCAGCGGGTCTCCACTGACACCCCACCCCAGCGCGGCCATCGACAAGGCAAGCGGCGTATACCAGGCCCCGATCCGGTCCGCCAGGCGGCGCATTTTCGGTTTGCGGTCTTCGTTTTCCTCCATTACCCGCATGATCTGCGCATAGCGCGAATCCTGCGGTTTCCGTGTGGTCGTGATTTCGAGCGGCATCTCCCCGTTCACGGCGCCGGAAAGAACAGCGGCCCCGGGCGCTTTGGAAATCAGAAACGGCTCCCCCGTCAGGTAGGATTCATCCATCGTGCCGTGTCCGCTCGTGACCACGCCGTCTGCAGGGCAGATCTCATGGGGGTAAACCACGAGCAGGTCGCCGACTCCCACTTCCCCAACCGCCACGTCCTCGACGCCATGCGGCCGGCGGCGGTGCGCGATCTGGGGCATGCGCCGGGCCAGGGCATCGAGAACCGCCGACGCGCGCGCCGTGGCATACCGCTCCAACGCGGCGCCCCCGGCAAGCATCAAAACGATAATCGCCCCCACCAGGTACTCCCCCAACAGCGCACTCGCCACAATCGAAACGCCCGCCAGCAGGTCGGAACTGATTTGCCAGGAAAGCAGTTTCCTTCCCAGGTCCCAGAGAAGAAGAACACTCGCGGCAAGCGTCGCCCACAGCGGCGTCAAAGCCCAGGCGCCGGCCATGCCCAACACGTAGCGCATCGCCAAATGGCCGGCTATCGCACAAGCGGCGAAAATGGCAATGCGCTGCTCCTTCAACGCCCCGGGGCTGTCCAATGTGATCTCCCTCCCTTGCCTCATGAAGCGGTACTAAGACCGGTCCGGTCAGTCTGCTCCCAATCTAGCATCCTGTGTTCCACGGCCTGCAAGACCGGACCTCCTCCTGCAGCCAGGATCACTCCCAAGAAATGTCATTGACTCTTTCGCAATATTTGTGCATGATTGCATCTAGGATTAGAGGTCTTTAGATTTAGCCGCTCCTTTCGGTCTGATATGGTTGGTGCAGAAAGAAGAGAGGATACACTACTGTTTCGTACTGCTTGTAGACTACAAGCTCGCGCATGCGGTGTGGCTGAATTCGCGTTATCGCTAATCTCGTGTGAATAGCCGCTCACGAACGTCAAGCGGACTACTTCGGTCTTCAGGCTGAAGTGCCCGCAAGCAGTTTGTTGGCAGAGACGGTTGCGAAGGGTTTCGTTTAGACAACCTTCACCGCTCGGAACAGGACCATAAAAGGCCCTTAACTTGATCTTCATAGATCTGTACGGGGAAATGTATATGAAATCTCATTGGAATCATCTTCTTCGCGTATGTTGGCTCGCCGGCATCGCGTCGTTGTTCGCCGGTTTGGCCGCCGGCCAGGATATTCGCGCTAAAGTCCAGGGAAGCGTTTCGGATCCATCCCAGGCCAAGATTGCCGGCGCCAAGGTCACGCTAAGAAACGTCAACACCGGCGTAGAGTCGGCCAGAGAGACGGATTCAAACGGGACATACCTGTTCGACTTCGTCACTCCCGGAACGTACTCCCTGGCGGTAGAAGCCTCTGGGTTTCAACGGTTTGTGCAGGAAAATATCACCGTGCAAACACGTGGCGACGTGACCGTGGACGCGCAACTGGTGGTAGGCGGAGTGGCCGAAACGGTGACGGTTACCGGACAGGTGTCGTCGGTTCAATTCAATTCGGCGACCATGACCACCATGGTAACCGGACAATTGCTGAAAGACTTGCCGGTGCTGGCGCGTAATCCCTTTACGCTGGCTTTGTTGAACCCCGCGGTGATCAACCGCTATTGGGATGTTTCCCACCGCAACCCGTTCTACATGTGGTCGAACTCCGGAATGGATGTCGGCGGAAACACGGGCGGCAAGAACGACCAGTTGCTCGATGGCGTGCCTCTGGGGTACGCGGCCCGCGGGTCTTACAACGCCTCCATGGACGCTGTCCAGGAAGTCCAGGTGCAGCAGAATGCCGTCGATGCCGAGTTCGGTTTCAGCGCCGGCGGCACTCTGAACCTCTCCATGAAGTCCGGAACCAACGAGTTTCACGGCAGCGGTTACTACTTCGGACGCAATCCCTATTTTAATGCCCTCCAAAACCGCATCACCCGTACTGCCAGTACCGTGAGAAACCATAATTGGGGCGGCACGCTCGGCAACCCGATTCTCAAGAACAAACTTTTCAGCTACTTCAGCTATGAGCAGTGGAAGAGCACCCAGCCGCAGTACAACGAAGTTACGCTTCCGACGGATCTCGAGCGGGCAGGCGATTTCTCGCGGTCCCTTACCAATACTGGCGGGCTGCGCGCCATTTACGATCCGTTCACGACGCAGTACGACCCGGCTACCGCCATAGCGACGCGAACCCCGTTCCCGGGCAACATCCTGCCGCAGTCGCGGATGGATCCCACTGGCCGGAAGATCCTGGGTGACCTCCCAAAGACGAACGGCCCGGGTGACGACCTCACCGGCATCAACAACCGCAAGAATTCCTACTACTGGTGGCTCCACTACTGGAACATCTCCGAGCGCGTGGATTACAACATCAACGACAAATGGCGCATGTACGCCCGCTACTCGAAGTACCAGACGCGACTCGACAACCCGAATTGGGGCGGCACCATTGCGGTGCGGTCCGATAACGGCGGCATCATGGACGCCCTCAACGCGGCGGCGGACGTGCTGTACATTGCTTCGCCCAACACCACTATTGATTTCCGTTACGGAGCGATTTACCTGGAAGACGAATATGACTCTGACTGGGCAAAGGTTGGGGCGTCCGCATGGGCTAATCTCTTCCCCACCGGTTGGTACAAGCCCGTGTTGCAGAATCTGCCGGGTATCTATTACCCCTCCATCAGTTTCTCGGGTAACGGCGGCTATACCGCCGGCCTGGGTAGTTGGTGGCAGGTGCGCGGTCGCAGCCATACCCCTAGCGTGGCGGTGACGCACGACATGGGCAAGCATCACATGAAAGCCGGTTGGCAGTTGCGCTACAGCTACGACTACAACGGACTGCCCGCGGTGGGTAACCTCGCCTTCAACGCGGTGGATACCGGCAACACCTTCATTAACTTCAACCCAAGCCTGAGTGGGAATATGTACGCCTCCGCCCTGCTCGGCACCCTCAACGGTGGAAACGCCCAGATCAACCCCATGTTTCACAACGGATACTCCCAGTGGGGCCTCTTTTTCCAGGACGATATCAAGCTGACCCAGAACATCACCCTGAACCTGGGCCTGCGCTGGGAGACCGAGCAAGCCCCAAAGGATGACCAGTACATGTTCTCCCGGTTCCTTGACCTGTCCAACCCGATCCCGGAGTTGCAGGGCGGGGTCACCATGCCCTCCCAGGTCACGTCGATTGCGAAGGTAAATTACAAGTACAACGGCGCCTGGATGTTCACCGACAGTTCCAATCCGCGCACTTACAAGAACCTGAACAACTTCCTGCCCCGCGCGGGCATCGCCATCCGGCTCAACGACAAGAGCGCTCTGCGCTTCGGCTACGCGCGCTACGCTGTCCCGATGAAGGGTGCCTGGACCGAAGGCCTGGGCTCGATTCCGACGAACGGTTTTTCGCAGGGAACCAACGTTCTAGGTCCCGTCCAGGGCGTGCCCCAGACGCTGGTCAGCGATCCGTTCCCGTCGACGAACCCCCTCCTCACCCCAATTGGCCAAGGCTACGGGCGCTATCAGGACCTGGGGAATAACCCGTCCTGGTTCAATCAAAACCTGAAGCGGCCCATCAACGACCGCGTCACCATCTCCTACCAGCGCCAGTTGCCCTGGAATCTCATGACCGACTCCACTTTCTTCATGAACTACGGGCATAACCAGCTCGGGGACAGCATGTGGGGTGGAAACTACGGTTACGACCTCAACCAGATCGATCCCCAGCTTTACTATACGTACAAGGGCGCCATGGATGCCGCCGTGCCGAACCCGTTCTACCAACTGCTGCCGGCGAATAAGATGCCGGGCAGCTTGCGAAACCAGAAGACCGTCTCGGTCGCTACGCTTCTCCGGCCCTATCCGCAATACCCCGGGTCGCTGAACCAGCAGTTCGAGCCTGGCATCTCCGAGCGTTACAAGGCGCTCCAGATCAAGGTCGACCGCCGGTTCGCGCAAGGTCTCAGCATGACCCTTGGTTACAACTACAACCACGAGTCGAAATCGAACTGGTTCAACCAGCCCGCCATGTATGCGAATGACAAGACCTTGATCGACATGCGCAACCCGAGGCACACCATCCGCATGGCCGGCACGTGGGAGCTTCCCATTGGCCGCGGCCGCGCATTGCTTAAGAACGCGAACCGCGCCGTGGATCTGCTCGTCGGCGGTTGGGCCACCAGCCACATCTTGATGTGGAACCAGGGTGGGCTGCTCACATTCGGCCAGATGAACGCTCCGGCCGACAGTCCGTCAATCTCCAATCCCACAAGGAGCCAGTACTTCGACACCTCGAAGTTCTCCCAGGCGGCAGCGTACACTCCGCGCACCAACCCCTGGTACTACGGCGATTTGCGCGGCTTTGGCTTCTGGAGTTTGGACAGCACTCTGGTGAAGTACTTTCCTATCACGGAGCGTCTGAAGCTCGAGACTCGCTTCGAGTTCTTCAATCTGCCGAACGTGTTCATGCCGAGCGATCCGAACACGAGCGTGACCAGTTCCACCTTCGGCAAGAGCACCGGGGTTGCCGGCGGCAACTACGGCCGTGAGGTACAGTACACACTTCGGCTGGTTTTCTAGGCGCTGCCGGCAGCGCTTCTTGGAAGTATTTCGCCTTTACCGGAAATAGGGCGCCAGTGCACGCACTGCGCGCCCTGTTTCTTTCTATCAACTCACCTCTCTCTGCACTCCTCCGCGGTAGCGCGGCCCTCCGCCCGAACACATTATACTGATGGTCTTGCATGCTTCTATCCATCCTGATTCCCGTCTACAATGAGCGGGCCGTAGTCGAGCGCAGTTTGAGTCTCGTCCTGAGCGCCCCGCTACCGGAAAACATGGAGCGGGAACTGATCATTGTGGATGACTGCTCTACCGACGGCACCTGGGCGATCCTCCAGCGGTTGGCCGAACGCGAACCGCGCATCCGCCTCTTTCGCCATGAGGTCAATCAAGGCAAGGGCGCCGCTGTCCGCACCGCCATCTCCAAGGCCGGCGGCGATTTCACCCTCGTCCAGGATGCCGACCTCGAGTATGATCCGGGCGAATACCCCGTCCTGCTGCGTCCCCTCCTCGACGGCCGCGCCGACGCCGTCTTCGGATCCCGTTACATGGCCGGAGTGCAGACCCGCGTCCTCCCGTTCTGGCATTCGATGATCAACAAGCATCTGACGCTGCTTTCCAACATCTTCTCCAACATCAAACTCACCGACATGGAGACCTGCTACAAGGTCTTCCGCACGGACCTTCTCAAGAGCATCCCCATCCGCTCCAACCGCTTCGGCTTCGAGCCGGAGATCACCATGAAGAGCGCCAAGCGCAAACTCCGCATCTATGAAGTGCCTATCAGCTACCACGGGCGCACCTACGAAGAGGGCAAAAAGATCGGCTGGAAAGACGGGCTCAAGGCCCTGGGCGTGATTCTCCACTTCTGGCTCGTCGACGATCTTTACGTGCAGCCCTACGGGCGCGCCTTCCTCAACAACCTCAGCGGCACGCCGCAGTACCTGTCCTGGATTACCCGCATCGCCCGTCCCTATCTGGGAGATGTCGTGCTCGAACTCGGCGCGGGCATCGGCAACCTGACGGGCCGCCTCATGGCCCGCCGCCAACTCTATGCCGCCGCGGAAAATGATCCGCTCTATCTGCACTCGCTGAATAACCGGTTTCTGCGAACCCCGAATGTGCGGGTGGTGAAGCTGAATCCCGCCAATCCTGACGACTTCACGCCGCTCGACCGCCGTTTCGACACAATCCTTTGCATCAATGTGCTCGAGTATCTCGATCACCCCGAAGACGCCGTTGCCTCCGCTGTCCAACTCCTGGAACCCGGTGGCCGGTTCATCGTCCTCGTTCCTCAGGGTAAGTCGCTTTACAGCAACCTCGACCGCACGCTTGGCCACAAGCAGCGCTTCGCCCGCGGCGACCTCGAACAGATGCTCGCCAATCAGGGCCTCACGGTCGAAACGAGCCACCAACTGGCAAAGATCGGCGCCCTCGCCTGGTGGTTGTTCGGAAGGCTTGGCGGACAAAAACAGATCAGTAAACTGTGGCTCAAGCTGTTCGATAAGACCGTGTGGATCTGGCGCCGCGTGGATTTCCTCTTTCCCTGGAACGGCCTGAGCCTCGTCCTGGTAGCCCGCAAGAAAAGCTGACCCATGCGCGCCGCTGCCCTCGACTTCCACGTGCGTAACGCTAGTAGAAGTACCGGCCCTCCAGGAAGTCTCTGATTTCGGAGAACGTTGTCTGCGTCCCGTGGATGGCGTCGAGAGCACGTTGCACGGACGAGTCGCTATTACCATTACGGTCCCAATCCGCGGGTCCGAGGCGGGTGCGCCACACCCGGATCGCGCCGGCATTCTCTTCCGCGGCCGCTTCCAGGCCGCGCAGTGACTGGCGCAGCCTCTCCTGGCTGGCCAGGGTCTCCAAAGAGTCCGTGGATACCTGCTCGGCTATCTCGTACAACCTATGCGCAAACCGCACGTACGATCGCAGGATCCGCGTCTCATCGGCGAAATAGGGGTTCCGGAACAGCTCGGCAATCGCCAGGGCGCGGTCGCACGCCGCGATCTTTTCGGAGAAATCCCGGGGGCTCGTGTAGTAGCGGAAAACACCCTCTCCCAAATAGGGACGGCGGCGCTCCCGGATCAACTGGATGAACTTACCCCACGAATAGGCTACGGGGAAGTCCGAGTCGTAGACATCGAACTCGACCGGACCCATCGTCTCCGCCCACTCGCCGAAGGCTTCGGGATTCTCCATGCCTTCCCGCGTCGCCCAGGCGATGGCAAGCTCCCGCGTACTGCGCCCGTTCAGATTCCAGGCGTACTCCGCCAGTCCGGCCGTAGTGAAGCCGTAGGTCTCCCGCGCCTTCCCCGCCCAGGCGAGCATTCCGTAAGCGCCCCGGTAGCGGCGCTCCGATAGTTGCACCAGATAGTCGCGCAGCCTGTGGACGGTAGTCTGCGGCAGCATGTATTCCGGAGTGTCCACCCGCGCGTTGGCGCCAATCGGCACATCATAGCTGGCGATCCACCGGCCCTCCGCCGCGTATTGGTCGAGCAACGGGTAGCGGAACAGGTCGCGCGGCAAATGCGTAACGCGTTCGATCGCGGTGGCGCAGGCCCGTTCGATACGGACTTCTGGCGGCGCTTCCGCCACCACGCGGTAATCGCGCTCCGTCATTACCGTGGATAGGAACAGCCGGATCCGGAATCCCGGATACCGCTTCCGGACTTCCCTCCACCCGTTCACTAGCGCGCGCGCCTCCAGCACGGATTGCCCAACGGCGGTCGTCTCCGGCCGTTGGTCCTCGGCGGGCCGCTCGGAAAGCCAGCAGCTCACCTCGTCCACGCCTTGCGCGGCCATGTCCTCGAGCCACTCTTCGACGATCTTCTGAAACTGCGGGTGAGCCGCGAACGGCACCCGATGCTGGCTGCCGCGCTTGTGCGCAAAGTAACGCCCTGCCAGCGCCTCATCGCCGCGGCCGGCCAGTTCCGGATACGCCCGGAACAAACCGCTCGAATCCAGGAAGTTCATGTGGATGAGGTAGGGCATGTACTGCATCGCCTGTCGGCGCGCCTGTTCGTACAGGGGCTTCTCGATCACCACGCCGTTCTTCCGGCCCCGCTCCACCGTCCTCAATTGCGTGTTCGACATCTTGCCGTAATTCAGCTTCAGCGATGCCATCCACGGAACCCAACTCGCCGGCTCGGGAAAGTTCCACAATCCGCGCTCCTCCAGGTCCGGCCAATCGGTGATTTCGGCCAGCGGCACGTCGACGTTTCGCTGCCTGGCGGAGGTTTCCAGGAACTGGCACAGAGTGCGCCCGGCGTAGTAGACTCCCTTGCCATCGATCGCGGTCAGCAGCAGCGCGGAGTCTCCCGCCGGAAGTATCGCGTACGCTTGCTCGCGATTCGGCAGACTCTCCAGACGCTTCCGTCGCACCTCGGGCAGCGCGCCCTGCCGCCAGCCGGGCTCCTGAATTCCCACCAGAATCGTGAACAGCGGCTTGCCTTCCGCGCCGACCACTGAGGTGATCTCTTGCGCCGCCTGCCGTTCCAGAGCCCCGGCCCCCGGACGCAGGGCTACCGCGATTCTTCCCCGCGGTACCGCCACCTTACGCTCTAACCGGATCTCGTGCGGCAGCGGCAGCAGCCACCTCACCCAACCAGCCGCCTCCCTCTGCGATAGCGCAACCGAAGCCGCCCCTAGCGCCGGTGGCGACAGCGGCATCAGCCAAGCCGCCATGTTCACCGCAAATACCAGCCAAGTCGCGCGCATTCTGACCCCCGGACCAGAATATCGGCCGGGCGCCCAGCCCGCAACCTGAATGCGTGGCCGGCGCTCACCATCTCTCAAAAAGCCCCCAGGATTGTGCACATCCTCGACGCCTGAAGGTACACTGAAGCCAATGCCTGCTCCTCTCAAACAAGCCATGTGCAATGAAGCCTACCAGGGCTGGGATTTCATCACCGCCTGCAAATCCATCCGCAAAGCCGGCTATACGGGAATTGAAATTGCCCACTTCACGCTCGCCCATGATCCCTCCTCCATCTCCGCGGACCGCCGCCGCGAATTGCGGCAGATCATGGACAGCGAAGGATTGCAGTTTGTTGGTTTGCACTGGCTCATGGTCGCGCCCAAGGGCCTTCACGTCACCACTCCCGACAACGCGCTCCGCGAAAGAAGCTGGCTTCACATTCGCCATCTCATCGACCTCTGCGCCGATCTCGGACCGGACGGCGTCATGGTGTTCGGCTCGCCCTTCCAGCGCGCCGCCACGGGCGGTTCGACACGCGAGCAAGCCACCCGGCGCTACATCGACGGCCTCGCCCAGGTAGCCCCCCATGCCGCTTCCCGCAACGTTACTATCCTCGTCGAGGCCCTCCCCGCCGCACAGTGCGATGTCGTCCAGACGCTCGAGGAAGCCGTCAGTATTGTGAAGGAAATCGATAGCCCCGGCGTCCGCACGATGTTTGACACCCATAACGCCATCGATGAGGTGGAGCCGCATGCCGTACTCGTCAACCGCTACTACGATTTCATCCGCCACGTCCATGTCAATGAACTGGACGGCAAGCACTGCGGCAAGGGGGACTACGATTTCAAACCCCTGCTGCGCCTCCTGATGCAGAGAGGCTATCCGCGCTGGGTCTCCCTCGAAGCCTTTGACTTCTCTTTTGGCGCGGAGACCATCGCCAACGAATCCCTCCGTTATCTTGAATCCGAAATCGCAAAGATCCATTTATGAGCAAAATTGTCGTGACGGGAGGCGCCGGGTTCATCGGCTCCACGCTCGTCCGTTCGCTGCTCGCGAACGGGGCTTCAGAGGTGATCGTGCTCGATGATCTCTCTTCCGGGAAGCGTGAAAACCTTGCGGGTGTGGATGGCGCGCGCCTGGAAATGCGGGACATCCGCAACTATGACGCCATCGCTCCGGTCCTTGCGGGAGCCGCTCGCGTCTATCATCTGGCGGCCATCCCCTCCGTGCCGCGCTCCATTCATGATCCCATCCCTTCGCACGATGTGAACATCAACGGCACATTCAACGTCTTCCGCGCTTGCGCCGAAGGCGGCGTGGGCCGTGTCGTCTACGCCGCCTCCTCCTCCGCCTATGGCGATACTGAAGTCCTCCCCAAAGTGGAGTCCATGCCGCCCAATCCCATGTCCCCTTATGCGGCGCAGAAGCTGATGGGCGAATATTACGCCGGCGTCTTCCACACCTGCTTCGGCCTTGAAACCGTGTCGCTTCGTTTTTTTAATGTCTACGGACCCCGCCAGGATCCCTCCAGCCCTTATTCCGGCGTCCTCTCACTGTTCAATAAAGCCGTTCTCGATCGCTGCGCTCCCGTCATTCACGGCGACGGCCAGCAATCGCGAGACTTCACCTACGTGGAAGACGTCGCGGAGCTATGCATCAAGGCCGCCAACGCCGGCCCCCATGTTCTCGGCCGCGTTTACAACGCGGGCAACGGCAACCGCTACACTCTGAATCTGGTCTGGGATGTGCTCCGGAAGATCGAAGGTGTCTCCATCCCGCCCGTCTACGGCCCCCCGCGCGCCGGCGACGTTCGCCACTCCCAGGCCGATACCGCCGCCGTCGTGCGCGACCTCGCGCACGCGCCGCGCTTCCCGCTCGAGGAAGGCCTGCGCCTCACTCTCGATTGGTACCGTCATCACCGCTAATCACATCCGGAACAGCGCGTGGCTGGTCGTATACTGGATGCATGAGCAGCCTTCCTCCTACTCCCCGCCGGAATTTCTTGAAAGCCTCACTTATTGCGGGCTTCCCGGCGGTCCTCTCCGCGATGCAATCGGCCAAGACACTCAAGGTCGGCCTGGTAGGTTGCGGCGGGCGCGGCTCCGGAGCCGCGGCACAGGCCCTCAAGGCCGATGACTATGCCGAACTCACCGCCGTCGCCGACATCGATCGCGACCACGCCGAACAGTGTCTCGAACGCCTGAAGAAAGTGAATGTCGCCGGCGAGCGCGTCAAGGTGGAACCCTCCCACATCTTCCTCGGCTTGGACGCCTACCAGAAGGTGATCGACAGCGGAGTGGATGTCGTGCTCCTCGCCACGCCCCCGGGCTTCCGCCCCTATCATCTGCGGGCCTGCCTCGAGGCCGGCAAGCACGTCTTCTGCGAAAAACCCGTCGCCACCGATGCCTATGGCATTCGTCACGCGCTCGAAAGCGCCAGGATCGCCCGCGAAAAGAATCTCTCCGTGATGGCCGGCTTCTGCTGGCGCCGCTCGAAGCACATCAAAGCCACGTTCGAGCAGATGAAGAACGGAGCCATCGGCAACATCGCCGCCTATTACGCCACCTACTACACCAGCCCGGTCAAACCCATGCCCCCCGCGAGCGAACGCCCCGCCGGGATGAGCGATGTCGAATGGCAGATCCGCAACTGGTATAACTTCTCTTACCTCTGCGGCGACGGCCTTGTCGAACAGGCGGTCCACAGCGCCGACAAGATCGCCTGGGCCATGGGCGACAAGCCGCCCATCAGTTGCGTGGCCGTGGGCGGCCGCCAGATTCCCGCCGAGGGCGGCAACATCTACGATCACTTCGAAGTCAACTATCTCTACCCGAATAACGTGCGCGCCTTTCTCGGCTGCCGCCAGATTGAAGGCTGCTATAACGAGAACTCCGATTACATCCTCGGCTCCAAGGGAACGTGCACTATCGGACGCGGTCCCTCACCGCGCATCGTAGGCGAAACCAATTGGACCTACACCGGCGAGCGCAACGACATGTACCAGGCCGAGCACGACGAGTTGTTCGCCGCCATTCGCCGCAATCATCCCGTAATGGACATCGAGTGGATGACTACCAGCACTCTGCTCGCAATGATGGGCCGCATGGCCGCCTACACCGGCCAGCAGATTACCTGGGACATGGCGTTGAACTCCCAGGAGCGGCTCTTCCCCGAGCATCTCGAGTGGAGCGGTTCCTTCACCCCATCGCCCATGCCGCTGCCCGGCAAGACCCGCTTCATCTAACGGTGAAGACATGCGCATTCTGTTGCTTGCTCTGCTTGCGTCTTGCCTCCCCGCGCAAACCATCGACTTTCGCAAGGATATCGCGCCCGTCTTCGAGGCCAACTGCCTTGGCTGCCATAACGCGCAGCGCAACTACGGAAGCCTACGCCTGGATTCGGCCGAGCGCGCCCGCAGAGGCGGAAACAAGGGCCCCGGCATTGTCCCGGGCCAGCCGGACAAGAGCCTCATCTATACCGTGATGGAGATCCCGCCCGGCAAAGCGGGCGCGATGCCGCCCGGAGGCCCTCAAGTCCCCAAGGCGCAGCGCGACAAGATCCGCCAGTGGATTGCCTCGGGGGCTTCCTGGCCCGTGGAACTTGGCAAAGCCGGCGCGACGAAACCCGATGAGCAGTCCCTCGTCGAGCAACTCCGCAAACGCATCCTCGCCGGCACGAAGGAATCCTCGCCAGGGCAGATGAAGCCTTACAAGACAGAAATCCCGCAAACGGTGGTTTCCTTCGAGATGGTTCCCGTTCCCTCCGGCGAGTTCATCATGGGCACGCCGGCGTCTGAAAAAGGCCGCCGCCCCGATGAAGGGCCACAACACAAGGTGAAGCTCGATCCCTTCTGGATGGGCAGGCACGAAGTCACCTGGGATGAATACCGCCTCTTCATGTTCTCCCAGCAGGCCGGCGAAACTCCGGGCGCCGACCCGGCCGTCGACGCCATCAGCCGCCCCACGCGGCCTTACGTCGAGATGAGCTTCGGCATGGGCCTCAACGGCTACCCCGCCATCAGCATGACGCAGCACGCCGCCAACAAGTACGCCGAATGGCTCAGCGCGCGCACCGGCCACTTCTACCGTCTGCCGACTGAAGCGGAATGGGAATACGCCTGCCGCGCGGGCACTACGGCGGCCTACTCCTTCGGAGACGATCCTTCCAAACTCGGCGACTACGCCTGGTATAGCCAGAACAGCAACGGCAAGTACGAAAAAGTGGGCACGAAGAAACCGAATGGCTGGGGGCTTTACGACATGGAAGGCAACGTCATGGAGTGGACTCTCGACCAGTACCTCCCCAACTACTCCGAGTGGAAGGACCCGGTCACCTACATGCCATGGGCGAAGGCAACCCGCCCCTACCCGCACGCTGTCCGCGGCGGCTCCTGGAACGACGAAGCCGAAGCCTGCCGCTGCGGAGCGCGCGTTGCCTCCGACGCCTCCTGGAAAATGCAGGATCCGCAACTCCCGAAAAGCATCTGGTATCTCACCGACGCCCAATGGCTCGGCTTCCGCCTGGTCCGTCCTCTCAAGGTCCCCAGCGCCGAAGAGATGTACAAGTATTGGAATAGTGGCGTGGAAAAAGAGTAGCGCCGGCCTGTTGCTCGCGGCTTCGCTCTGCGCCGCCCCCCTCCGGCGCTTTGAAGCCGTCGAACCCCATATGGGCACGCTCGTCCGCATCACCCTCTTTGCGCCGGACTCCGATACTGCCCGAAAGGGCTTCACGGCAGCCTTCGAACGCATCCGCCAACTCGATGAAACCCTCAGCGATTACAACCCCTCGAGCGAACTGATGCGCCTTCGCTCCGGCCCGCCCACCCCCGTGAGCGAAGATCTGTTCCGCGTCCTCGGCGCCGCTCAGGCTCTCGCGCGCGAGACCCAGGGAGCCTTCGACGTCACCCTTGGCGCGGCCATCCGTCTGTGGCGGGAGGCGAGACGCAACCACCGCCTGCCTTCCGAAGAGGAGCGCCGGATCGCGTTGCAGCAGTGCGGATATCGATTTCTAAAATTGGACTCCCGCCGCCGCACCGTGCAAATCCTCCGGCCCGGCCTTCAACTCGACCTCGGCGGCATCGCCAAAGGATTCGCCGCCGGCGAAGCGCTCT
>JADLBG010000393.1 GCA_020847895.1 Bryobacterales bacterium | reverse complement strand
GCGCGCCAGGGTCGAAGAAACCTCGGCGGCTGTTTACTACACCTACGGAGCGGACAACGAAGGCATCTATCGCAACGCCATGGTGGCCTGGGAGCTGTATGGCCCCGAGGAGCAGGATCAGGCGGTTCTTGTTCCCGAACACCTCAAGCCAAACGTAGTGATGGACAAGCAGGGCGGAACAGTGGAAGTCCGGTTTTCTCTGCGCCGTCTCGGCGCGTACCGGCTGCGGGCGTCGACGGTGGATGTGGCGGGGCGCACAACCGTCGACTGGATGCCCATCACGATAGGAGCACGGTGAGTGAGACGCAGAAGTTTTCTTGGAAGCGCGCTCGCGGCTTTCGCCGCAGAACCGGCGCGGCTCGATAGCGACGGAATGCTGCTGCTTAACGGCAAGCGCACCTTTGTCCTCGGGCTATATCAACTGCCTCAAGGCCCGGACGCCAGGCGGCGGGCGGCGGATGCCGGATTCCATGTGGTGCACGCGGATCCGAAGCCGGACCAGTTGGCCGAGGCGTGTGCTCACAACATGCATGTCTGGCTCACCGTTGGCTCGAAGCGCAAGCCGGAGGACGAGACGCGCATCCGGAAATTCATCGGGCAGTGGAAACAGCATCCGGAAGTTCTGTTTTGGGAGACCGAGGATGAACCTTCGTTCGTGTGGAAAAAGCCAAAGGAATTCCGCGTGCCGCCAGAGGTCATCCGCGAAACCTATCGCCTGGTCAAATCGGCGGACCCGGCGCGGCCGATCTATCTGAACCACTCGCCCACGAATCTCGTCAGCACGCTCGCGCGCTACAACCCCGGCGGCGATTTCCTCGCGACAGACATCTATCCGGTCATTCCGCACGGAATCCGCGAACAATACGCGCTCTGGCCGGACGGGCGGCAGGGTGACCTGCTCAACTCCACCATCTCGCAGGTGGGCGCATACACGGACAAGATGCGGCAGGTAGCGGGCCCGGCGCGGGGCGTATGGATGGTTCTGCAAGGGTTTGCCTGGGAGATGTTGCGGGAAAAAGACCGCGATCCGAAGCTGATCCGCTATCCGACGAAGGCGGAGACACGATTCATGGCCTTCCAGGCGATTGTCCACGGAGCGGCCGGGCTGTTGTGGTGGGGCCTTTACCGCACGCCGCCGGAATCCGGATTGTGGGACAGCATCGCCGCCGTAGCCCGGGAGGTGAAGGAGTTTTCCGAAGAACTGGCGGCCCGGCCATTACGGGCCAATGTCCAAATCGAGTATCACGATACCGGCCACAGCCTCGATCGCGGCATCGAGTGGGTGGTGAAGCCATCCCGCAACGGCAGCGTGCTGATCGCGGTCAACGCGGACAGGAATCCGGTGGAGGCCACCATGCGGATCGGCGCATGGCAGCGGAGGGAGTTGTTCGAGCCTTTCGGAGTGGGAGTTTTCCGCCTGTAGGCTTCCATTCGGAGAGACGCGCTTGGCGCGGGCCCGCTCCAACCATCCGGTACACTAAGACCTGATGCGCTGCTCGCAAATCGCCGTCATTGGCGTGCCTCTCGATCTCGGCGCCGGACGCCGCGGCGTGGATATGGGTCCATCCGCCATTCGTGTCGCCAATCTCGGCTCGCGTATCGCCGCCCTCGGGTACGAGGTGGAAGACTTGGGCAACGTGGAAGTGAAGCAGGCGGAAAGCATTCCCACCGGCGCATCCACGGCGCGTTATCTGCCCGAGATTGCTTTCACCTGCAAACGCCTCGCGGCCCTGGTGGAAAAAGTTCTCGACTCCGGGAAGATGCCGCTGGTGCTCGGCGGCGATCATTCCGTCGCCATCGGCACCGTTTCCGGCCTGTCGCGTCATTACCGGAAGCAGAAGAAATCCATCGGGCTGCTCTGGTTGGATGCGCACGCCGATATGAACACTCCGGAGACATCCCCCAGCGGTAACGTGCATGGCATGCCGCTGGCCTGCATCACCGGCTACGGTCCGCCCGAACTGACGCGGATCTACGGCTATGAGCCGAAGGTGGATGCGCGAAACGTGGTGCTGGTGGGCATTCGGGACGTGGACCAACTCGAGAAGCCGCACGTCAAGCAATCCGGCGTGCATGCGTTCACCATGCGCGACATCGATGAGCGCGGGCTGCGCGCGGTGATGAAAGAAGCCATCGAAATTGCGTGCGCCGGCACGGAGGGCTTTCATCTTTCCTTCGACATGGATGCTGTCGACCCGCAGATCGCGCCCGGCGTCGGCACTCCGGTGCGTGGCGGCATCACCTACCGTGAAGCTCATCTCGCCATGGAGATCGTCAACGACTCGGGTCGCATGCTCTCCATGGAAATGGTGGAAGTGAACCCGGTCATCGACGAGCGCAACCGCACCGCCGAGCTTGCGGTAGAGCTGACCATGTCCGCCCTGGGGAAGAGGATTCTGTGAAACTACGCGTGGCTGTCATCTACGGCGGGCGAAGCGGCGAGCATGAGATCTCGCTGCGCTCCGCCAAATCCATCATCGAGGCGCTCGACCCGGATCGGTATCACGTTCTGCACTACCTCATTTCAAAGGAGGGCCGCTGGTCCCCGAAACCCATTCAGCCCGAACCCGGCGCGAATGCTCACATCGACGTGGTGTTTCCCATCCTCCATGGCACGTTCGGCGAGGATGGCACCGTGCAGGGATTGCTGGAACTCGCCGGGCTTCCTTACGTGGGCGCGGGCGTGTTCGCCTCGGCCGCCGCCATGGATAAGGACGCCATGAAACGTCTCTGCCGCGAGCGTGGTCTTCCCGTGGTGGAGTGCGTCGTGATGCTCTCCAACCAGCTCGACCCGGCGCTGCCCTCTCAACATTTCTCCTTTCCCATGTTCGTGAAGCCGGCCAATCTCGGGTCGAGTGTCGGTATTTCGAAGGCCTCCAATCCCGAAGAACTCGCCGCCGCTCTTCAACTGGCCGCGCAGTTTGACCGCAAGGTGATTGTCGAGCGCGCCATCGTGGGGAAAGAGCTCGAGTGCGCTGTCCTCGGCAACGAAGAACCGGAAGCCTCTCTACCCTGCGAGATCCTGCCTTCCAGGGAATTCTACGATTACGACGATAAGTATCTGCTCGACAAAGCGGAATGCATCATCCCCGCGGATCTTTCCGACTCCGACACGGCTGAACTGCGGCGAATCGCCGCCGAAGCCTATAAGGCCGTGCAGTGCGAAGGCATGGCGCGCGTGGATTTTCTCTACGAAGCGGCCACCGGCAAACTCTATCTGAACGAGATCAACACCATCCCCGGCTTCACCTCCATCAGCATGTTCCCCAAGATGTGGGAGCACAGCGGGCTCCCCATGCCCAAACTGGTGGACAAACTGATCGAACTCGCCCTGGCCCGGCATGAGGCTCGCAAGAATCTGCGGTATTCCCTGTGATGCTCACGCTGGTTCCAGCTTTACTGTTATTCTTCGCGGCCGATGTCAGCGACCTCGACCATCTCCTCAAGAAGTTCATCGATGTCTACGTAGCGGCCGGCGAGAATGCGGCCGATCCCGTCGACCCCGAACAGGCCATCTATCAGGGCGCCATTCCCGGCATGCTGCGCCGGCTCGATCCGCATTCCATCTTCTTCGACCCCGGCCAGTTCGAACAGCTCAAGGAACTCGAGAAAAGCACCAAGAAGGGGTTTGGCAGCGTTGTCTCCGTGCTTCCCGGCCGCGTCATCTTTCTTCAGACGCTGCCCGGCACTCCGTCCGCGAAATCGGGCATCATGGCCGGCGACGAGATTGTCGCCATCAACAACATTCCCCTTTCGAGCCTCGACATGAATCAACTGGTGCAGTTGCTCACTGAATCACGCCAGCAGCAGGCTCGCGTCGATGTGCGCCGCGCCGGAAATGCCCGGCTGCTCTCCTTCGTCCTGACCCCGGAGGAAGTCGAATCGCCGGCCGTGGACCGTGCGTTTCTCCTCAAGCCCGGCGTGGGATACGTGCGCATCACCAGCTTCGAAGCGGAAACCGGACCGCAACTCCAGCAAGCCATCGAGAAACTCGGCGGAGATAAACTGAAGGCGCTTGTCCTCGACCTGCGCAACAATCCCGGCGGAATCCTGCCCGCCGCGCTCGACGTCAACAGCCTGTTTCTCAAGCCCGGAACCAAGATCCTCACCATTCGCGGCCGCTCGAAGGAAACCGAGGAGGTGAAGGTTTCCGATAAGGCGAAACCATACAATTTCCAACTCGCCGTGCTGATCAACGGGCGCACGGCAAGCGCTTCGGAAATCGTCGCCGGAGCCGTTCAGGATCACGACCGCGGCGTTGTGGTGGGCGAGCCGAGTTTCGGCAAGGGCCTGGTGCAAGGCGTGTATCCTCTCTCCAATTCAACCGGCCTGGCGCTCACCACCGCCTATTACTACACCCCCAGCGGCCGCTCCATCCAGCATCCTCTTACCGGCGGCCAACTCGATGAAGTGACCCGCGCCAAACAGCCCGAATACAGGACGGACAAAGGCCGCATCGTGCGGGGGGGCGGCGGTATTCAGCCCGATGAAGTGATCTATCCGGAACCGGTGAGCCGCTTCCGCGCCGTCATCGACGCCACCGGCATTCTCACAACCTATGCCACCAGCTACCTGCTGAAGAACAAAGCCGGCGAAGATTTCGAGGTCACGCCGGCGCTGCTCGACGATTTGAAGGTGTTCCTTTCGGAAAGCAAGATCCAGCCGGGATTGAGCGAATGGTCGCGGGAGCGGGATTGGATCACATCGCGGCTGAAGCAGGAAATTCTCAATCAGGCGGCCGGTGTGGCCAAGGGGGACGAGGTCGAGTTCCGCCGGGACCCGGTTGTGCGCGGGGGGCTGCGCCTGTTAGGGATAGAGTAATGCGCCGAAAGCCTGCCATGCTGCCGGTGGCGGCGGCCGTACTGGGATTGATTGCGGCCGCGCCAAACAAGGAAGATCTCCTCTGGCAATACCGGAATCGCGGGAAAGCCTTCTACGAAAACCCCACCACACAAGCGCAGGCAGTGGACGAATTCAAGAAAGCGCTCGACCTTGCGCCCAATTCTATTCGCGAACGTCTCAACTACGGTCTGGCGCTGCTGCGCGCGGGCAGAACGGCGGAGGCCATCACCGAACTCAAGAAGGTGCGGCAGCAGGATCCCAAGCTGCCGCACACCTGGTTCAATCTCGGCATTGTCTACAAGAAAGCCGGCGAAATGGAACAGGCCGCCGCCATGTTCGAGCGCATGGGGCAACTGGCGCCGGACGATGCCGTCACCCAATACAACCTCGGTGTCCTCTACAAGCTTCAGGACAAGCTGCCCGCCGCCATGGAGCGCTTCGAAAATGCCGCGCGATTGAACCCCAGCCTCGCCGCGCCGCGCTTCCAACTCTATAACGTGTACCGCCTTTCCGGAAAGCGCGAGGAAGCGATGAAGCAACTGGCGCAATTCCAGGCCCTCAAGAAAGCGCAGGAAATCTCCGGGAACACCGAGGACATGGAGTGGAATGAATACGCCGAAATCTACGATCCCATTGACCCGTCCCTCTCCACCTTTGACGCGGCCGATTCCGCCCCGCCCCGATTCACCAGGCGCAAGATCGGCCCGGGCGTTTCCGAAGCGCAGGCGCTGGTCTGGAACTTCGATAACGACGCGCGCGCCGATCTTCTGGTGTGGGGCGCTTCCGGCGGCGGCCGCTTGTATCGGGGCGGCGCCGCTCCCGCGCAGTCTCCGCTGCTTGCCGCCGGCCGGGCATTCTTCGCGGGCGATGCCGATAACGACGGCTTCGCCGATCTCTGCATGTTGACCGCCGCCGGCGCGGAATTGCTGTGGAATCGCAGAGGCTCCCTCGAGAAAGCGCCCCATCCGCTGGCCGAAGGCGCGTTCTCGAAAGCCATCTGGGTGGATTACGATCACGATTACGATCTCGATCTCCTCCTGCTTGGCAGGAAGACCGTACTCCTGCGCAACCAGGGCAGCGGCGGGTTCGTGGACCGCGGTTCCGACCTGCCGTTCGTCAACGCGGAAGCCGTGGACGGCGTTTCCTTCCGCATGATTCCCGATAGCAAGTCGAACGATATCCTGATCGCTTACCGGGACAGATCCGCCGTCCTCTACCGCGACCGGCTGGCAGGAAAGTTCGAAGCCGTTCCCATGCCGCTGATCCCTCCGGGCGCGGCGCACCTGCGCGTGTGGGACTGGAACCATGACGGCGCGCTCGACCTCGCCTTCACCGCCGGAGGGAAGTTGCATTTACTTGCTAACCAACACGGCGTCTGGAAGGAGCAGGCCGCGCCTGCCGTGGCCGACGCGGCGTTTTGCGACTTCAACAACCTGGCGGTGACTGAACTTTGCGCCGCCGGCCAGGTCTACCCTTTGATCGGCGCGCCGCGCAAAATGGAAGGCCTCGATACGCCCATCGCCATCGCCGATTTCAACGCGGACGGCCGCGCGGATGCCGTCTCCGCCGATCCCTCGGGAACGTGGCTTCACGAAAACGCGACACCGGCCAAGAACCGCTGGTTCAGCGTAAAACTCGACGGCGTGAAAAACCTGAAGCTCGGTAGCGGCGCCGAGGTGGAAATCAAAGCCGGCCGCCGCTATCAGAAGAAACTCTATGAAGGCTATCCGCTGCTGTTCGGCATGCGCGGCTATGCGCTCATCGACACCGTACGCATCACATGGCCGAACGGTCTCATCCAGAACGAACCCAGGCAGGCGGTGGGCCGCATCGCGGAATACAAGGAAGCACAGCGCCTGTCTGGCAGTTGCCCCATGATCTACACCTGGAACGGGCGCGAGTTTTCCTTCCTCACCGATGTGCTCGGCGTCGCTCCCCTGGGCGCGAGTTCCGGAGACGGCAAGTACTTCCCCACCGATCACGACGAGTACGTTTCGATTCCGGGCGAAGCGCTGCGCGCTCGCGACGGGTACTACGATCTCCGCATCACCGAGGAACTGGGCGAGGTCACTTATCTCGACCACCTGAAACTGATTGCTCTTGATCATCCGGCGGACGTCGAAATTTACTCGAACGATAAATGGAAATCGCCGCCGTACCCCGATTTCCGGCTGTATCAGACTCAGCGCCGCTTCTATCCCTTGCGCGCGAAGGATGGCAAGGGGACGGATGTCCTCGCCCGCATCCGCGCGCTCGACCGGGTCTATGCGGATACCTTCCGCCGCACGATGAGGAACACCGCGGAAACCCACTCTATCGAACTTGATTTCGGACCTGCCGCTCCCAATCAAGGGGCGTTCCTCGTCCTCACCGGCTGGGTGGATTGGGCCGATGGAAGCACGTTCCTCAAGCAATCCCAGGAGCCGGGGAAAGCTCTCGTTCCACCGTACCTGCAAGTCCGCGACCGCAACGGCGAATGGCGCACCGTCATCGAAGACATGGGGATCCCATCCGGCAAGACCAAGACCATCGCTGTCGATCTTTCCGGCAAATTCCTGTCCTCCTCGCGCGAAGCGCGGATTGTCACTAACCTGTGCGTCTATTGGGATGAGATCTTCCTTGGCGTCCAAACCGCGCAGCCGCGCGTTCATATGCGGCACATCGCCGCCGCCCAGGCGGACCTCGATTTCCACGGGTTCTCCAAACCCCTCATCCATCCGCAACGCCGCCAGCCGGAAATGTTCTTCTACAACCCCGCGGGTTCCACCTCTTCCTGGAATCCCACACCCGGCCGCTACACGCGCTACGGCGATGTGAAGATGCTTCTCGAGAGTGTAGATGATATGTTTGTCATCATGGGCTCCGGGGATGAATTGCGCGTCCGATTTTCCGCGCCCGCGCCGCCGCCCCAGGGGTGGAAGCGCGATTTCCTCCTCTATGTGGATGGATGGGCCAAGGATAGCGACGCGAACACCGCCTTCTCCCAATCAGTGGAGCCGCTGCCGTTCCACGGCATGACCCAATATCCTTACGCCGCGCCGGAACGCTACCCCGAGGACGCGGCGCACCGCGCATATCGGGATGCCTACAACACGCGCCCCGCGCTGCGGCTGTTGCGATCGATAGCGCCATGAATTCACGCTGGTTCCCCGCACTCACCGTCCTCCTGCTGCTCAACGTGGCTTACGTCGCCGCGCTGCCTTCAGCCACCATCTTTTATGTAGCTAACGTGCTGCTTCATCTCGTGCTCGGCGGGGTCTTCATAGGCCTGCTGCTCTGGCGCTCCCGCCCGGCGGCATTGCGCTTCAGCGGCGCGGCGCTCACAGGCCTGTACCTCATGGCGCGCGGCGCCACCACCGATCAGCGCTGGTGGCTCTATGCCCACGTCGTGCTCGGCTTTGCCGCCATGGTGTGGCTGTGGTTCGCCCTCCGGAAGCTGATGCCGAATCCCGGCCGCGCCATACCGGTGTGCCTCGCGATTCTCGCCCTCGCCGCCGGCTCGCGTCTCATGCCGCGACGCGCTCCGCAAACAATAAACACGGGGGAGGCGCCAGTCACCATGCAGGGCGAAGGCGAAGGTCCCAGCGGTCATTTCTGGCCGTCCTCCTCGCGCACCAATGTAGGGCTGGTCCCCTCCACCTACTTCATGGATTCCGAGCACTGCGGCTCCTGCCACAAAGATATCTACGAGCAGTGGAAAGGGTCCATGCACCACTTCGCCAGCTTCAATAATCAGTTCTACCGCAAGTCGATTGAATACATGCAGTCGGTTCAGGGGACCACCAAGCCAAGCCGCTGGTGCGCCGGATGCCATGACCATGCCCTGCTCTTCAATGGCAAGTGGGAGAAGCCCATCAAGGATCAAATCGACACACCCGAGGCGCATATCGGCCTCTCCTGTGTCTCCTGCCACTCCATTGTCAAGGTGCACAACACGATGGGGAATGCCGCCTTCACGCTCGATTACAACTGGCTGCACAAGATTGCCGCGAGCAAGAATCCTTATATCCAGCACTTTGAGAAGTTCGTCACCTATCTCAACCCGGAACCGCACCGCCGCACCTTCCTCAAACCCCTCCACCGCGATTCCGCCGAATTCTGCTCCTCCTGTCACAAGGTTCACCTGGATGTGCCGGTGAACAAATACCGATGGGTTCGCGGATTCAACGACTACGACAACTGGCAGGCGAGCGGCATTTCCGGGCGCGGGGCGCGCTCGTTCTACTACCCCCCAAAGAGCCTGACGTGCACGAACTGCCACATGCCGGAAGTGAAATCGAACGATCCCGGCAACCGCAACGGCATGGTGCATAATCACCGTTTCCCCGGCGCGAACACCGCGGTGCCTTACGTCAACGAGGACGAACAGCAGTTGGCGGCGACGCAGGATTTTCTCGAATCCGGCTTCATCTCCGTGGACATCTTCTCCGCCAGTCCGGTGGAAACGTCGCCGCGCGAAATGCAGATGGTCCGCCGCGCCGGAGAAGCCCCGCCTGCCGCATTGACCACCTTCGCCGTGGGTGAGGAGGCCGAAGCCGGCGGCCCCGCCGTGCTGCGGGAAGTGGGCCGCGTCGCCGCTCCGCTCGATAAGGCGGGAGCGAAGTTTCAGCCGGGCGAAACCGTACGCGTCGACGTCGTCGTGCGCACGAAAAGGATTGGCCATTTCTTTCCCGGCGGCACCGTCGACGCCTTCGACATCTGGCTGGAACTCGACGGCAAGGACGCCACCGGACGGCAGATCTTCTGGAGCGGCTGTGTCGAAGACGAAGGCCGCGGACCGGTGGAAAAAGGCGCCCACTTCTACCGCTCCCTGCAACTCGATGGCGACGGCAACCACATCAACAAGCGCAACGCCTGGCAGACGCGCAGCGTGCTGTACGTCCGCATGATCCCCCCGGGCGCGGCCGATACAGCGCACTACCGCGTCCATATCCCGAAAGATGCCAAAGGCCCCATCACGTTGAAGGCGAAATTGAACTACCGCAAGTTTTCCTGGTATTACACGCAATTCGCCTATGCCGGTCAGCCGAAGCCCGGGCAGGACGCGAGCCTGGTCAACCTCGAACACGACAGCCGCGAATTCACCTTCGAGCCGGCGAACATTCCTTCCAATGTCTCCGGCAAGATCAAGGACCGCATCCCCGACCTGCCCATCATCGTCCTCGCCAAAGCCGAGGCGAAACTCGATCTCGCCGCCCCCGGCGAGAAAGCCGAGTGGAAGCAGGTGATCCACGGCGAAGACTACGAGCGCTGGAATGACTGGGGCATCGGCATGTTGCTGCAGGGCGACCTCAAAGGAGCCGAGTACGCGTTCCATAAGGTGATGGAGGCCAAGCCCGATTACGCCGACGGACCCCTGAACGTGGCCCGCGCCCTCATCCAGGAGGGCGAAACCGCCGCGGCGAAGCCTCTCCTCGAGAAGGCGCGCTCCATCAATCCCAAGCTGGCGCGCATCCATTTCTTCCAGGCCATGGTAGAGAAATCCGATGGCGACTATGACGCCGCCATTGCGCATCTGGGCGAAGCCGCCGCGCGGTATCCGGAAGACCGCGTGGTGCTCAATCAGCTTGGCCGCCTGTATTTCCTCAAGCGGCAGTATGCCCAGGCCGTGCGGGCATTGGAAAGCGTGTTGCGCATAGACCCCGAAGACCTTCAGGCGCACTACAGCCTGATGCTGTGTTACCGTGGCCTGAATGATCCGGCAAAGGCGGACCTCCACGCCAGGCTGTTCCAGCGGTTCAAAGCCAACGAGTCTGCCCAGACCATCACCGCCAAGCCTCGCCGGTTGAATCCCGAGGACAACAACGAAAGGCAGATGATTCACGATCACGAAAGCGTGCCCTTGAAGGTGTCCGGAACATGAAACCCGCCGCCTGTTTTTTCTTCGCCGCCTTCCTGCTTGGCGCCCAGGTGAAATTCACGGACATCACCCGCCAGGCGGGCATCCGCTTTGTGCACAACAACGGGAATTCCGGAAAGAAGTGGCTGCCGGAGACGCTCGGCTCGGGATGCGCCTTCCTCGATGTGGATGGCGACGGATGGCAGGATATCCTGCTGATCAACGGCAAAGGGTGGACGGCGAAGTCCCCCAGGACCACACACAAGCTATACCGCAACAACCGCAACGGCACATTCACCGACATCACCGCGGGCAGCGGCCTCGACGTGGAAATGTACGGCATGGGCGCCGCCGTTGCCGATTACGACAACGACGGCCGCGATGATGTCTACATCACCGCGCTTGAAGGCGACCGCCTCTTTCACAACGAGGGCAATGGAAAGTTTCGTGACGTTACCAAACCCTCCGGCATCAGCAATACCGGCTTTGGAACCAGCGCCGCGTGGTTCGATTACGACCGCGACGGCAAGATCGATCTGGTGGTTGCCAATTACGTTGAGTGGAGCCCGAAGCAGGATCTGTGGTGCTCCCTCGATGGCGCCACGAAATCCTACTGCACGCCGGAATCCTACAAGGGCGTTGCTCCGAAACTCTTTCACAACCTCGGCAACGGCAGGTTCGAAGACGTAAGCCGGAAGGCCGGCATTGCCGGCCCCGGAAGCAAATCGCTCGGAATCGCGGTAATAGACTTCGATTCCGACGGCTGGCCCGATCTGTTCATCGCCAACGACACCCAGCCGAACAAGCTCTACCGCAACAACCGCAACGGCACGTTTACCGAGACGGGATTGACGGCCGGCGTCGCTTTCGGAGAAGACGGAATCGCCCGCGGGGCCATGGGCACGGACGCGGCCGATTACGACGGCTCCGGCCGGCCCCATCTTCTGGTGGGTAACTTCGCCAATCAGATGCTCGGCCTGTATCACAACGAAGGCAACGGACTATTCGTGGATGAAGCGCCCCGTTCCACCGTGGGCCGCTCCAGCCTGCTCAGCCTCACCTTCGCCGCCTTCTTCTTCGATTTCGACCTTGATGGCCTGCTCGACATCTTCTGCGCCAACGGCCACCTGGACCCCGAGATTGAACGCGTGCAGCCGAAGGTGAAATACCGCCAGCCGCCACTGCTTTTCCGCAACCTGGGGAAGGGCCGGTTCGCCGATGTATCGGGCGGCGTGGGGCCGGATTTCTC
>JADLBG010000392.1 GCA_020847895.1 Bryobacterales bacterium | reverse complement strand
GTCGCCCCCATTCTTGTCCTTGCCAGCTACCTCATCGGCCCCCATCCCATGGATCTGGTCTTCACACCCGCCGAAGTGGTCGCCGTTGTCCTCGCCGTGGCCATCACCGCGCAAATCTCCGGCGATGGGGAATCCCATTGGCTCGAAGGAGTACAATTGCTCGCTGTGTACATCATCCTGGGAATCGTGTTCTATTTCCTGCCGGAAGGGGTGAGCCATTGATTACCACATCGAAAACCGCCGAACTGGCGGCGCTTCTCAGATCCGCCAAGGTGTATGACCTGGCGCAACCTTACTTCGTCGGCATGCCCCACCATCCCTCCCATCCTCCCTATCTCTTCAGCCTCGTCAAAAAACACGGCGACTTCGTCTCCCCCGTCTGCGGCAGTTCCGCCAGCGAAGCCATCGCCCTCGGCGGCCATGTCGGTACCCACGTCGACGCCCTCTGCCACTTCTCCAGGAACGGGAAACTCCACGACGGCTCCACTGCCGCCGATGTCCAGTCCTACGCCAAAGGCCTCGAGCGTCTTTCCGTCGATGCCATGCCCCCGCTCATCGGCCGCGGCATCCTCCTCGACATCCCGCCCCTCGCCGGCGAAGAGATCCTTCCCCCTGGCTTCACCGTTACTCCCGAACACCTCGAGTCCGCCTGCCGGCTCCAGCAAGTCACCGTGCAGCCCGGCGACATCGTGCTCATCCGCACCGGCTGGGCGCGCTATTGGTCCGACGCCGCGCGCTATATCCATGAGGTTCGCGGTCCCGGTCCCGAAGAACCCGCCGCGCACTGGCTCAGTTCCCGCGGCGTGATTGCCGCCGGTTCAGACACTGTCGCCTTCGAACGCGTGCCCAATCCGAATATGCCCGTCCATCTCCACCTTCTGGTGGAACGCGGCATTCACATCATCGAGGCCCTCAACCTCGAACAACTCGCCGCCGAAAAGGTTTTCGAGTTTCTCTTCCTCGCCGCGCCTCTCAAACTGACCGGAGGAACCGGCTCCCCCATTCGTCCGCTCGCCTTGGTATCTTAGGCTCGGTATCCAGACAACCACCAGGAGATTCCCGTGCTACCTGAATTGAACGGCAAGACCGCCCTCGTCACCGGCGCCTCCCGCGGCATCGGAGCCGCCACCGCCATCGCTCTCGCCAAAAGCGGCTGCGCCCGCGTATTCGTTCACTACCAGTCCAACCAGGAAGGCGCCGAAAAGGTAATGGCTGCCATCCGCGGCGCCGGTGTCGAAACCGCCGCCCTTTACGGCAGCTTCAGTTCGGCGGAAAGCGTCCGCGCCTTTCGCGAGAAACTGCACGATGAGGCGCCGGAAATCGATATCCTCGTCAACAACGCCGGCTCCCTCGTCAAGCGCGCCTCTCTGCTCGAGTTCTCCGATGAACTCTTCGATGAAGTGATGGATGTCAATTTCCGCGCCTCCTGGTTCCTCTCCCAGGAAGCCGCGCCCTCCATGATCTCCAAAGGCTGGGGAGTCATCGTCAACGTCAGTTCCATCGCCGCCCGTAACGGCGGCGGACCCGGAGCCGCCATCTACGCGGCAGCCAAGGCCGCCGTCTCCTGCATTACGAAAGGAATGGCAAAGGAACTTGCCCACAAGGGAATCCGCGTCAATGCCGTCAGCCCCGGCACCGTGGATAACCACTTCCATGAGGTCTTCAGCACCCGCGAGATCCTCGATAGCGTTGTCAAAGCCACGCCCGCCGGAAAGCTCGGCGCCGACGAAGAAGTCGCCGACGTCATTGTCTTCCTCTGCTCCGACGCCGCCCGCTTCATCCACGGACAGACCATCGAGATCAACGGCGGCATGTACATGGTGTAGCTCCTAACCTTCTGGATAGCCCGTCTATCCCTTCGCATTGTTTTCACCGCAAATGACGCCCTTAAGTTTGCGATTTCCGCCTGATAACTCAGTAACTTCACTGCAACTGCCCGGCTGGTGCGCGCAATGCTTTCCTTTTCCGTTTTCAAACGGAGGTGGAAAAGCGTATGAAGCTGGTATTCATTGTTGTCGCCGCTCTGCTGACAATAGCAACTTCTACGGCAAAAGGCGGCCCCGCCGGCAGAACACTCAAGGTATACGTGATACCCGCGCCGGATGTTCCCATGACCATCGTCGGCCCGGCCAAGGAAACCGTTCGGAAGATCTACTCCCGCGTCGGAATCCTCGTGCAGTATAGCCCCGTGTTCCCCAAAGGCGGACAGGCCCATCGGGAAATGGCGATGGTCGTCCGCATCTCAACGGATTGTGACGAACCGCCACAAGGGGGAATCGCCGTCGCTCAGCCCTATGAGGGCTCCTGGATCCAGGTCCGCTATAACCGCGTAAAATGGGCCGCCAAAAACCCCGTCTTTACTTCCACGCTGCTCGGCTACGTGATGGCTCACGAGATTGCCCACAACCTGCAAGGCATCGCCAGACATTCCGATACCGGCATCATGAAGGCGCGCTGGAGTGCGGAGGAATACACACGAATCACGGTCCACGAGTTGCGTTTCGACCCGCATGATGTCCATTTGATTGATCTTGGCTGGCAGTCTCGCCATGCACGCCCTTAAGCAGGAGCCGCCGCCCTTACTCTACCGCGCCGCACATCTCCAGATACGCAAAATCTGCATTGTGGGGGAATCCACACTTTCTCGTGAAGTCTCGCGCATCGATCCTCCGCAAGCGCCCTTCCCCAGGCTCCCAACCTAACCATCAAATCAATAACTTAGCTCATCCCGTCCGATTGGCTCTCGCCATGCCTTCCACCTATCCGCCTGCTCTGTGTTGCACTACAATCGAAAGTCGACCCCTCTATTGGTGGCCCTCGCCCTGATGACCGCGGATGTTCGTGCAGCTCAATTCCCCAGACCTGCCACTCGCTCGCTCAAGGTCTACGTCATCGCCGCGCCCGCCGTTCCCTTGGCCATGATCGGCCCCGCCAAAGACACCGTGCGCAAAGTCTTTGCCCGCATCGGTGTCCTCGTGCAGTACCCTCGCGCCTTTCCCCGTGACGAACAAGTCAGCCGGGAGAGGGCCATGGTTGTCCATCTCACCATGGATTGCGACCATCCAATGGAGGACGGACCCGCTGCTGTCGCCCAACCCTACGAGGGCTCTTCCATCCAGGTCTGCTATCAACGCGTGAAGTGGGCCGAAAGCAACATGTTCCTTGGCCCCAGGCTCATCGGCTACATCATGGTTCATGAGATCGCCCATAACCTGCAAGGCATTGCCAGACACTCCGGCGCCGGCATTATGAAAGCCGCCTGGACCACGAAGGACTACAGAGATATCACGGACCTGCAACTGGGTTTCGAAGAGGCCGATGTCTTCCTGATTGAGGCCGGATGGAACTGGCGCGGCAAGCGGGCGCAAGTCACACGGGTGGCGCACACCCGTTGAACCTCTACACAACGTCCCGGTTTACTTTCGCCCAGTGCACCCGCGCCTGAATCGTGTTTCCCTTCAAAATCTTCGGTAGAGTTTCACACGTCGTCACAATCGACTCCCGCGGGCTGATCGCCGTCGTGTGAAAATTTCCCAGATACGGCACTGTTTCCGGATGATTCACCCCGTCTCCGTCGATCCGAAACACCACCCTCTCCGTGCTTCGGATCAGACACAGCCTCTCCACGTCCACTTCCGCCGCGAAGATCGGCGTTCTCCACCGCACGACATTCACGTTCGAGGCATCCTTCCGCGTGTAGGTGAGATACAGCCCTTCGCTGTGCGGCAGCCACCGCTGCTGCGTCGTCGACATCGTCAGCGGCGCCCCGTCATCCCAACACCATGCCTTCTTCTCTTCCCACTCCAGGCCATCCGCCGACACCGTCACGTACCCGCGCTCATCCTCCGCCCGGATGGTCATGTAATACCGCCCCGCAAACCGCGCCAGCGACGGCTCGAGCAACCCGCGCTTCACCGCGTTCCGCTGCACGTTCCCGCTCTTGCGGATGCGTAGCTCCTTCCCGTCGAACGAGCACCGCGCCGTGCACACACCCCGGTCCCTCCGCCCTAGCGGCCCGAACGACAACGGAACAAGAATATCCCCGTTCTCCAAGGTCACCCGCTGCGAGCAGTTGCTCGTATAGATCGCGCTCGCCTCCGGATTGTCCCACTCGAGTTTCTTCACCGCTCCCCACTGCCCCGCCGCATCCAGCACGATATATACCGGCCAGCGCTCCGTATCCGGACGTGTCAGCTTCCCCGTCTTGTCGTAGTACACGTTGTGGCCCATCGCCAGCACCGTCTTCGTCCTGGCGTGATACTCCGGCACGACGTCGCAGACGCCTTCCTCCAGCCCGTCCGCCGTCTTCCGCCTGCCCATCCCCGGAATCGGCTTCGGTTCGCTCCAACTCGCCGCCAGATCCCGCGATTCGCTCCAATGCACGTGATGAAACACGTCGGAACCCGTAATCTCCTGAAGCGTCATCAATAGAAACGGCTCTTTTCCCGCCCGGCACGCCCGCGGATGAAACCACACCTTGCCCCGCTTTCTTCCCTCCCACAACACACTGTGCCGGATCCCGGCAATCAAATCCGATTGCCCTCGTACTCCCCCCGGCCACGCCAACCCGCCGAGAACAACCCCGCGCCGCGATATCATTGACACGCTCCTCCCGTCCCACTCTACACTACCCCTAGTGACAGATCTCCCTCCGTTCAAAGCGGTCGCCATGCGCGATGCCATCGCCTCCGCTCTCCGCGCAGCGCTCTTCGACCGCCGCTTCCAGCCCGGACAACCCATCGTCGAATCCACTATCGCGGCGGAAATGAAGGTCAGCCGCGGACCCGTCCGCGAAGCGCTCCTCCTTCTGCTCCAGGAAGGCCTGGTCACCCACAGCCAAAACCGCGGCTTTGCCGTCCTCAACTTCACCGCGGCCGACCATGCCGCCGCCGGCCAGGTCCGCTACCCCCTCGAAACCACCGCTCTCCAACTCGCCCGCCCCCGCCACACTCCAGCCGATATCCTTCAACTCGAACGCATCAAACAACGCATGCTGGAAAACTTCCGCGCCGGCGACGCCCGCGCCCGCCTCCAGGACGAACTCGACTTCCACACCCTCATCTGGAACCTCAGCGGCAACGCTTACCTCGTGAGCTGCCTCCAGCGAGTCACCATCCCCGCCTTCACCTACGGCGCCGCCTACCGCCTGAACCGCCCAGACCTGACCGTCGAATTGTTCGAGACGCAGCACCAGCTCTACATCGACTACCTCAAAGGGACCACCACCAGGACCGCGGCCGAATGCGTCCGCTTCCACCTCGGCCTCGCCGCCCCGGAACCCGATACCGTGCCGCTTCCCGAATCTTCAGCGAAACCCCTCGGACACGCGCCCGCTCAATGATTCCAAGAACGCCGCCAAGGCCCGCTTCTCCCCCTCCGTCAACTTCAACTCCCGGATCTCCGCGTCCAGCCTCGGATTCGCTTTCCCGCCCTTGTCATAGAAGTCAATCACATCGCGCAGCGTCGCCATGCTCCCGTCGTGCATATACGGAGCGTGCCGCGCCACCTCCCGCAGCGTCGGCGTCTTAAACAACCCCTCCGCATCGATCTTCCCCGCTCCCGTGTTGTGCCGCCGCTCGTCGGTGAAGTTGAACCCCACATGGCAGCGGATGCACCCCGCCTTTCCCCGAAACAGCCGCAGCCCTTCCTTTGCCTCCGCCGATATCGCCCTCGAGTCCCCCGCCATGTATTTGTCGTACGGTGAATCCCCGGACAGAATCGTGCGCACGTAAGTTGCCACCGCCCTCCCCAAGTCTTCCCCATTCACCTCCCGCGCAAACACCTTCCGGAATTCTCCTGCATAGGCCGACTCGCGCAGCCGCTCCACCGCCTCCGCCAGGGAAAGATCCATCTCCTTCGGATTCGAAATCGGCTGCAGCGCCTGCTCCTCCAACGACTTCGCCCGCCCGTCCCAGAAGAACGACTTCCCGAATACCCGGTTCACAATCGCCGGACTCCGCCGCGTCCCCACGCGCCCCTCGATCCCCACCGCCAGCGGCTTGCCGTCGCTGAACGCCTTTTCCTCCACGTGGCAACTCGTGCACGCCACCGTCCGGTCCCGCGACAGCATCTTTTCCCGAAACAAAGCCCGCCCCAGAGCCGCCTTCTCCGCCGTGAGCGGGTTGTCTTCCGGAACGGGAAGATAGCTGTCCAATCCCAGGGGAGCCGTCACTCCCCCCGCCAGAGCCATCCACAACACCACCAGCACCCTTCCATATTACGCCCGGCTTGCAACCCTGCGATCCACGCCGGCCGTCCAACACGCTATGGGATGCCTCGCCTGCCTGCTCCTGCTTGCCCCGCCCGGCTTGCCCAACGAAATGCTCGCGGCCCACAACGCCATCCGCGCCCGCCTCCACCTACCCCCTCTCGCATGGTCCAATCGCCTCGCCGCCTTTGCGCAGCAGTGGGCCGACACCCTCCTCGCCCGCAAGCGTTTTGCGCACCGCCCTCACAATCCCTACGGAGAAAATCTGTTCGAAATCACCGGAGCGCGCCGGACGCCCACCGCCGTCGTCCGCGATTGGGCCTCCGAATCCCGCGCCTACCACTACCGTTCCAATACCTGCGACTCTGTCTGCGGCCACTACACGCAAATCATCTCATCCCGCACCACCGAGGTCGGCTGCGCCGTCGCCCGGAACTCCCGCACCCAGATCTGGGTCTGCAATTACAATCCTCCCGGCAACATCATCGGCCGGCGCCCATACTGAAATCGACTTCCCCGCCATCACCGCCGCCCCCAACGGTAGAGTCGTGATGACTTGTACCTCAACGACATGATCGAGGCCGCTGATCACGTCGCCACATTTCTTGGGCAATTGGATCTCGATGGCTTCCAGGAATCGGAGTTGGTTCGTAGCGCCGTAGTACAGAAGCGTTAGTCATTGGCGAGGCGGCGGCCCGGATCTCCGAGGATTTGAAAACACGCAACCCGCAAATCCCGTGGCCGCAAATCGTCGCCTTCCGGAACATTCTGATCCATTGCATATTTTGGGATCGATTGGAGTGAAGTTTGGAAGGCCGTCAGAGTCGATTGCCCGACCTTCGGCGAGAAATCGGCATTCTGGCATCAGAATTCGGACTCGCGAGCGGCGGCAGTTGAAAAGTAGGCAGCGCTCACGATTGTCGGCGGGCATCGCGCGAAGCCTGGATAGAAATCTCGGAGACCACGTATTCTAACCCTTCCGGTCGAGGCCATGCATTCGAATCCCAACCCCCTGTTCTCTCTGCGTTCTCTGCGGCTCTGCGAGCCCCCAGTCTTCAAACCAAACAAAACACACACCCGTGTCCCTTTTCCACTTCCACGTAGTGTATTTCTTCCGAATTCCATAACCCCCGCCCTGCCCGCTACCACAACTCCTAGCAAACAAATTACTTATCTCAACGTAACCGATTTCGATAAGCTGGCATCAAACGTGCTATAGTCATCCCCGAAGGGGGGGTGTCTCTGCGCTCCCGCCGAGACCAAGTCTCCCCCTTGAGACGATCGGAGCCGGCCTTGAAGGAACTGAAACTCCAATTGGCCAATGCGCTGCTCGTGGTCCTCACCGTGGCAGCCATTATCGCCGCTGGCATTAACTTCCAGCAGCAGTCCAGGTATCGTCTGCCCGACGACGGCGTCTCCTGGTCCGATCGCCAT